>NZ_JBEOOL010000013.1:0-125358 GCF_040309225.1 Pseudoalteromonas sp. GW168-MNA-CIBAN-0100
CTTAAGTTACAAGCCATCCTGGAAGGCTACGATTTAGCAAAATCTCTTGAGTCAGACTTGTGATCAAGAGACAGCTTTTAAAGCGCCTTTTTTATTGTCTTAAATAAAGTTGGTACATTACCAATTCGCTTAATTAAGTATTATTGCGGATTGGTATTAATTACCTCTGGCAATAAACTCAATTCGATTGCCGCTAGGCTCTCTTATCATCATATGTTGGGTTGGACCTTTACCTAAGTTTTCTGGTGCAAATTCTATAATAATATTATTTTGCATTTTTAAGTGTGTATGTAGCTCGCTTAACTTTTTGATACTTTCTACACTGAGTGCTAAATGGTGTAAGCCCACATTTTCTGCCCGATTAAACTCCACACGTTTTTCATCATTTTTTACGCGCCATAATGTAATGGTTATTTTATTGTTTGATAAAAAATAAGCGGGGTAGGTTGGATCACTTCCTAGCGTTTTAAAACCAAGTACATCAGTAAAAAATGCTTTGGATGCATTTAAGTTTGATACGGTTAAACCTAAATGATCAACGCCACCAACCCAACTTTTAGAGCTAGAGTTTTCGTCAGCTATTGAGGTTGTTGATAGCAGTAGTAACGCTAATGATGAAATGCCTGTGAGTAATGTTTTTTTTAGCATAGATCCTCTTTATGGTTTTAGTTGTTAAATTGCGCATTTAACAAAGACCTTCATAAAGGAGATTACATTACACGCTAGGCTGCGTTTAGCAGCTAAGTAATCGCTGCGTTACTTTTGATTGGGGGTTTTGAAAAACATCTTCAGTAGGGCCGTATTCAACTACTTCGCCTTTATCGAGTACAACCACATAATCACTGATGTGGCGCACTAGACTTAAATGATGGGTGATCATCACATACGTAAGGCCTGTGTCGCGCTGCAGCTTAAGTAATAAATTCACTATTTGCGCGCGTATAGAAGGGTCTAAAGACGAAACGGCTTCATCAAGCACAATCACCTTAGGATCTAAAATTAATGCACGAGAAAACGCAACACGCTGTAGTTGCCCCACACTAAACATATGCGGGTAGTAGTATTTATGATCGATTAACAAACCCACCTTTGAAAGCGTTGCATCGATCTTTTCAGTGCGTTCACTAGCATCAAGCTCAGTATTATATTGCAGGCAATCATCAAGCATTTCGCCAATGGTCAACCCCGGGTTGAGCGATGCAGCTGAATCTTGAAAAATCATACGAATATCCCGGCATTGATTATCGCGTACGCCATTATCTTCGATAATATTATTCTCGAGCAAAATTTGCCCGCTATCAGCAGTATCAGCTCCTGAAAGTAGTTTTGCTAATGTACTTTTACCTGCACCTGTTTCACCAATTATGGCAATACTTTCGCCTTTACCGACACAAAACGAAATATTTTTAAGTACTTCAAACTTTTTACGTGAAAAAAGCCCTGCTCGCACATTGAATGTTTTTGATAGCGCTTGTACTTTTAACAGTGGCTGCATTATTTCATGTCCTTAATTAACGGAAAATGGCACGCATAACTATGACCATGATGCTTAGTAAGGGTGGGAGTTACCACGCAGGCTTTTTGTGCTTGCGGACAACGCGGCCCGAGGCGGCAGCCAATGGGCAAATGTTGCAGGGTAGGGATAGTCCCTTTAAGTGCATAAAAAGGTTCTTTATGCGCTAAACCTTGTTCGTAGTCTGGCAAGCTTTTTAGTAATGCTTGCGTGTATGGATGGCGAGGCTGTTTGAATATTTCATGGGTTGGGCCTGCTTCAACCATTTGCCCGCAATATAAAACATGAATGCCATGCGACCAATGTGCAATCTCTTCAAGTTCATGAGAGATCATCAAAATAGACATATTTTTAAGTTGGTTTAAGCTTTTTAGTAATCTAAATACTTGTGCGCGAGTTGTGCTCTCAAGCGCTGTAGTTGGCTCATCTGCTATCAATAGCTTTGGAGTGCGGGCAATGGCCATTGCAATCATTACTTTTTGACATACGCCTTCTGAGAGCTCATGAGGGTAACTACTTAGTACTGCTTCGTGGTTTTTAATGCCCACTTTATGAATAAGCGCTTTTACTCTGTCTTTTCTCTCGCGGTTGCGCTTTAAAAAGAAACCTTTAGTTGCGATCTCTGGCAATGTTTCGGCAATTTGGTCAAATATTTTAGCGGTTGGGTCAAGGCAGCGACTTGGATCTTGATAGATCATCGCTATATCTTGGCTTACTATTTTACGGCGTTTCTCTGGACTTAAACGCATTAAGTCTACGCCGCGCCAATGAATACGGTCGGCAGTAATATCCCAGCGTTCGTTCAATACACCAATAATCGCTTTTGCTATTAGGCTTTTACCAGAGCCAGACTCGCCCACAAGCGCATGCACTTCGCCTTCTTTTAAGCTAAAACTCACTCTGTCTACGGCTCTAATTACAGTTTCAGAGGTACGTAGTTCAATTGTTAAGTTACGAACATCGAGTAATTGCATTTAATCAGCCTTACGTGCTTTTAGCACTTGTCGCAGGCCATCACCTACTAAATTAGTAGATAACACGGCTAAAAATAACAGTATACCAGGTAGCGCTACAGTCCACGGTGCTAAATAAATGAGGCCTAGGTTTTCGGCTAATATTGCGCCCCATTCGGTCGTCGGTGGCTGAGCCCCTAATTTTAAAAATCCCAGTGCTGAAATATCTAATATAGCGGTAGAAAGCGCCATCGTGAATATAACCACAATATGCTCATAAATATTAGGAAAAATACCACGCGATATAATATGCCAATTAGACGCACCATCGAGTCTAAACGCAGTAATGTAGTCTTTACTTAATTCATCAACAATCAGGTTACGCACTGAGTGAATAAACTGCGGCAGTAATGCTAAAATAATTGCCCATACGGTATTCATTAAACCCGGGCCGAGTATGGCGATTATTATTATTGCCAGTAACAAAGAAGGAATAGAAAGCGTTATATCAAGCAAGTGATTTAAAAAGCTTGAACGCAGCCCTTTACTAATCCCTGCAAAAGTACCCACTAACACACCAAAAATAGTTGTGATCAGGGCGGCTACAACAGAGAGGCCAAACGTATACGTAGCACCATTCATTAAGCGCGAGAGTACATCACGGCCTAAATCATCGGTACCTAAAAGAAAGCGTACATCGCCCATTTCTCGCCACGATGGCGGAATAAGCAGTGCATCAGTGTGTTGTTGGTTTACACCATACGGGGCTAAAAAAGGAGCGGTGGCGGCTAATAGTGCAAACGCCATAAATATCCATAAACCAACCAAAGCAGGGTGGTTATTTTTAAACTTTCGCCAAAATCGCGCCAGTGGCGATTTATTCGACTCTTCAGAAAATAAATTAAACTTTGCCATGGGCCTGATTCCGCGAGAGTGGATCGAATAAAGTGTAAGTAAGCTCAGCTGTAATAGAAGCTAAAATAACAAATAAAGACACTGCCATTAACCCGCCTTGAATTGCAGGAAAGTCACGCTGATAAATACTATCGATTAACCATCGGCCAATACCCGGCCACGAAAAAATAACTTCGGTAATCATCGCAAGCGTTATTAGCGTACTAAATTGCAAACCAATTTGCTTAATTACCGGCAGTAATGCATTACGCAGTGCATGGTGCATGATAAGTTGGCGGCGGTTAAGGCCTTTTGCCCTAGCTGTTTTAATAAAGTTTTGATCCATTACTTTAAGCATAGACTCGCGAGTAAAGCGCACTAATACAGTGGTTGGATACATAGCCAGTACAATAGTCGGAAGTGTTAAATGGCGCAGCGCATCAACAAAGGCCATTCCTTTATATGGAAAGCCAGCCAGTGCAATATCAATTAAAATAAATCCAGTACTGGCGGGTATTTCGTAAAGGAGCCCCATTCTGCCCGACATAGGAAACCAGCCAAGCTTTAATGAAAAAACCATTATTAATAACAATGCGAGCCAAAATACAGGCATTGAATAACCCACCATAGTGGTAGAGTTTATAAGCTTGTCGGGCCAACGTTTATGATATCCAGAGCCTAAAATGCCAGTTGGTACACCAATAACAACCGATACAATTAATGCGTATACGCTTAGCTCTAAAGTAGCCGGTAGCAAATCAACAATATGGCTAAACACACTATTACCAGAGGCAAACGAAAGCCCCCAATCACCCTGAAATATTCGCCCTAAAAAGGCAATGTATTGCATAAAGTAATTGCTGTTATATAAATATTTGTCTTCAAGCTCACTATGCTGTGCAAAGTTACTACTTGGTATGCCGCTTAAATTACTTAGCGGATCACCGGGAAATAAATACGCCAGTGAAAACGTAAATACGCTGAGCATCAGTATCATAAAAAAGAACAAACCAAGGCGACGTAAAATATAATCTAAGATCATTATTTCTTCCTCGCATTGGCAAGCGAAATAGCGCCAAACGGGCCAAGTGTTATGCCTTCCACATCAGCGCTACTCGCTTGAAAGCGCAGGCCATGAGCAATAGGTAATAACGGCAGCTCTTGAATAATTAAGCTTTGTGCGTCTTCGTAGTATTTTTTACGTTTGTTTAAATCAGTGGTGTCTAGTGCTTGAGTTAGCAATAAATCAAATTGGGGATTACACCAGTTTGCTGGGTTTTTACCACTAAAAGTAGCGGTACAACTCAGCAGTGGGCTAAAAAAGTTATCAGGATCGGGTGTATCTGCGGCCCAACCAAGTAATACACTGTCGTGCCTATGCTCGCCAATACGTTGAATAAACGTGTTCCACTCATATTCTACAATGCTTACATTAACGCCCACTTTGCGTAAATCACTTTGCATAAGCTCAGCCATTTTTCGCGCGTTAGGGTTATAAATACGACTCACAGGCATAGCCCATATCGTCATATCAAAGCCATCAGGTAAGCCAGCTTCAATTAGTAACTTTTTAGCAAGTTCTGGATCAAACGTAGGTATATCTTCTTGTGGCTCAAACGCCCAAGAGGTTGGCGGCAAAATAGATTGTGCGCGAGTACCGTTACCGTAATAAACCGCCTGCATTATTTTATCTACATCTATTGCATGTGCGAGTGCTTGGCGTACGCGTAAGTCGTCAAACGGGGCACGTTCTGTATTAAACGCCCAATAACCTATGTTTAAGTTCGTTTCTTTTTCAACGTTTATATCATCACGTTGCGCTAAAATACTTAATTGCGCACTACTTGGATGAGCCGTTACATCGCACTCTTTAGTCAGCATTTTTGCTATACGCGTAGTGCCGTTAGGGGTTATGTCGTAAACCAATTGTTCAAGTGCAACGTCGTGCTTCCAATAAAGTGGATTACGGTAAAAGCGTACAAGGTGATCTCGGCGGTATTCTTTGTAAATATACGGGCCGGTGCCAATAGGGTACTGATCAAATAAGTTTTCTTGGTTTTTTTTCTTAAGTTCCATGGCGTATTCTTCTGAAAGTACCACGGCAAAGTCGGTGGCCATATTAGCTAAAAAGCTGCTTTCAGGATTAAACAATTCAAAACGCACTTGGTAGTCAGACACACGCACAATTTTACGAATAAGTTGATCAATCCCCACACTTTGAAAATACGGGTAATTGGCATCGCCCACAAAGTGATATGGATTGTATACATCGAATAATCGGCTAAAGGTGAATATAACGTCGTCGGCGTTAAAATCCCGCGATGGGGTAAAATAAGAAGTTGTATGAAACTTTACATCTTTACGCAAGGTAAAGGTAACCGATTTACCATCTTTACTAATTTTCCAATCGGTCGCCAGCTCACTTTGAAACTCTGCCGTAACAGGGTCAATGCTAATTAAACGGTCGTATAATTGGTTAGCAATTATATCAATAGTTGAACCGGTGGTCGTGACTTGCGGATTAAACGACACAGGGTTAGCTTCAGCGCAATAAACTAAGCCTTGGTTTTTTTCTTCTATGATTTCTTCTTTGCTATCAAGGCAACCAACTAAAGTGGTGGCAAGCAAAACAAGTAATAATTTATGCACCCGCATAACCTCTGACTATTGTTGATCCAACAAGTTGTATTTTTTAAGATAACCACGTAATTGATGATACGTTAAACCAAGTACTTCTGCAGTTTTCTTTTGATTAAATTGGCTATGTTCGAGCGCTTTATTAATCATGTTTATTTCAAAGTCGTTAGAACGCTCTTTTAAGCTGCACGGAAATTGAATATCGACGGCTATATTACTGCTTGTTTGAGCAATCGGCGGCGCAACAACAATAGGCTCGGCATTAACAGTTTGAGCCGCTATAGGTGCTTTAATGCGCGCTTTTGGTCTAAATGGGCTATCGAATGGGTCTAAAATAATCTGGTGAACGGGGATATGTTCACTACCGTGGCGATACAAACTGCGTTCAACCACATTTTTAAGTTCACGAATATTACCAGGCCAATCATAACTAAGCAGTGTTTCTGTTGCGCTTCGGGTAAAACCGCTAAACAGTTCCCACTCTAAATCGCGCGCCATATTCATCGCAAACTGCTCAGCAAGAAGCATAATATCGTCTTGGCGTTCGCGCAGTGGCGGCAGGGTAATTACATCAAAGGCAAGGCGATCGAGTAAGTCACTTCTAAATTCACCTTGCTCAGCTAAATAAGGAAGATCTTCGTTTGTAGCACACACTAAGCGTGTATCTACTTTTACAGTTTGTTTGCCGCCAACACGTTCAAACTCACCGTATTCTATAACGCGCAGCAGTTTTTCTTGTACCATAGCTGAGGTATTAGCTAATTCATCTAAAAACAGTGTGCCGCTGTTAGCGCGTTCAAAACGACCTTCGTGGCGTTTGCTTGCCCCCGTAAAAGCACCGCTTTCGTGGCCAAACAATTCACTTTCGAGTAAGTTTTCGTTAAGCGCTGCACAGTTAAGTTTTACGTAGTTTTGATCCCAACGCTTTGATAAAAAGTGTAAGCGTGCTGCTATTAGCTCTTTACCTGTGCCGCGTTCACCAATAATAAGTACCGGTTTATCTAAATTAGCCAGTTGCGATACCTGATCTAATACAGACAGAAAGCTATCTGATTGGCCGAGTAAATTATCCTGTTGGCGATATTGGCTCATATTTCCTAACTCTTGGTCATTTTTACTAACAGTTAGTGTATTTCATAAATAGGGATAACTAAAGAAATTTGTATATTTAGTTTAACGTAATGAAAATAAAGTGTATTTTAACTTTTAAAAAGTTGGCAAGCATATTGATACTAGTTATAGCAGACTAACTAAGTTTTAATTACAGAGGTAAATGTTATGGGAATTTTTTCACGTTTTGCAGATATTGTTAATTCTAATATCAACGCCATTTTAGATAAAGCAGAAGACCCAGAAAAAATGGTTCGTCTGATTATTCAAGAAATGGAAGATACGCTTGTTGAAGTACGTTCTACATCAGCTAAAACATTGGCTGAGAAAAAAGAAATTGTACGCCGCTTAGATACGCTTAAGGCACAGGTAAGCGATTGGCAAGATAAAGCCGAACTGGCTTTAAGTAAAGACCGCGACGATTTAGCGCGCTCAGCCCTGCTTGAAAAGCAAAAGTCGGCAGATGCCGTTGCTTCAGTCGCTAGTGAACTTGAACATGTAGAGTCTCATATTGAGAAATTACAGCAAGAAGTAACGACACTACAAGAAAAGCTAGCAGATGCGAAATCTCGTCAAAAAGCAATTATACTTCGCCAACGTTCGGCTGAGTCGCGCCTTGAAGTGAAAAAGACACTTGATAGCTCAAAAGTAGAAGACGCACTTAATCGCTTTGAACGTTACGAAACTAAAATTGATGGACTAGAATCTCAAATTGAGTCTTACGATTTAGGTAAAAAGACGTTAGCGGACGAAATTGCTAATCTACAAAAAAATGAAAAGATAGATGATGAGCTAGCCGAACTTAAAAAGAAGCTAGCTGATAAATAATTTATAAAGGGGCACTTAAAGTGCCCCACTGCTTAAAAACATCAAAACGGATTGTCAGGAGAGAATTATGTTTGATTCAGATGTAATAATTGTTCCATTTGTTATGTTTATGATTTTTGTTGCCCCGCTGTGGCTAATTTTGCACTACCGTAGCAAAAAACAAGTAAGCCAAGGTTTAAGTGAACACGAACATCGCCAGTTACTTGAGCTTGCACATAAAGCCGAAAAAATGGCAGACAGGGTTGAAACACTTGAAGCATTGCTTGATCAAGAGTCACCACAATGGAGACGCAAAGTATGAGTGCCAAACGCGAATTATTAAGAGACCCACAACGCGGTAAAATAGCCGGAGTATGTGCGGGATTAAGTGACTACTTTAATATGGAGTTATGGTTAGTTCGCATTATATTTGTTAGTGCGGTACTGCTAACGGGTGGCCCATTATTTGTGGTAGCGTATATTGCAGCCTGGTTCATTTTAGATAAAAAAGAGCCCGCAACAGTGCAAACTAAAAGCTCAACTAAACATGACGATCCGCTAGAAGTAAAATTTAAAGTATGGCAAAAAGGCGAGCCACCGCGCCGCGCATTGCAAGATTTAAAAGAGCGTTTAACGCGTGTAGATACTCGCCTTCAAGATATGGAGCGCCATGTAACTTCAAGCGAGTTTACGGTGAGCCGTGAAATTAACAAACTTTAAAGGATTTAATAGCACCTTATTTGCAGCGTGATAAATTACGGCAAATTAGGTGCAAGACACTTTATGAGCCAATCATTTGCAAAAAAGACCTTTAAAAGTATTAAAGGCAAAGCACAAAAAGCCCTTCATCGCAGTTTAGACCAACACGTAAAACTTGCCGTAACTGGCCTAAGTGGTAGTGGTAAAACAGCCTTTATTACCGCGCTTGTTAAACACTTAACAACCCAAGCGGACGATAAAAACTTACCTTTTTTTGATGTAATGCGCGAGCACCGCCATGTGGCCACTAAAGTTGTGCCGCAAGAGGCGTTAAAAGTTCCTACGTTTAATTATACGCGCGCGCTAAATTCATTATTACCCAGCGATGGGATGCCTACATGGCCTGCATCAACCGAGCGGATTAATACGCTGCGCTTGGCAATAAAGTATCAAAGTAACGCAGGGTTGCGCGGCCACTTTTCGCCGCAATCAACGCTTTATTTAGATATTATTGACTACCCGGGTGAATGGCTCCTTGATTTACCTATGCTTGAGCAAAGCTATGCTCAATGGTGCGAGCAGCAATACCCGTTATTAACTCAGCCTTCGCGCGTAAAGACATCAAGTGATTTTTTAATGGCCGTTAAGCAACTTGACTTAAACGCTCCCGTTGATGAAAACGCACTTGCTCATATTGCTCAGCTTTATCAAAGCATGTTAGTCGGGCTTAAAAAAGACACCAAACTTGCCATGTTACAACCTGGGCGCATGCTAATGCCTGGCGACTTACAAGGCGCGCCATTGTTATTGTTTTTTCCGGTATCGGGTAAAGTAAATAGTGACGATGTCGTTGCGGGTTCTAATTTAGCGCATTTAATTAAGCGCTTTAACGCCTATATAAAAGAAGTTGTAAAACCATTTTATAATGAGCATTTTAGACACTTCGATCGCCAAATCGTACTTGTAGATGTACTTAGTGCGCTAAACGAAGGGCACGAAACACTCCAAGAGCAAAGCAGTGTAATAAACCAATTACTCGCACACTTTAACTATGGCGAGTCGGGCTTTTTTAAACGTTTATTTAAGCCCAACATAGACAAAATATTATTTGCAGCTAATAAGTCAGATCACATAAGTGCTAAGCACCATAAAGATTTAGCACTGCTACTTGATTCGCTCGTGCATGAGCAAAGCAATCATTTAAAGTTTGATGGTGTAAAAATAGAAACCATGGCTATGTCGTCAATTACAGCAACGCAGCCGCGCCAAATTGCCGACAAAGGCCAAACGCTTGACTGCATTTACGGTAAACCATTACACGAGCCTGATTGGCTTACGTATTTACCGCCGCAACCTCCCTCGCGGATGCTTAATAAAAGTGAGTGGCCAGCACAGGGATTTGAGTTTTTATCGTTCTCTCCAATGCCGAGCCCCGATAAACAACTAAAACATATTCGATTAGATCATGTCATGCAGTACCTGCTAGGAGACAAATTAACATGAGTGAGTCAAACCAACCATTTCAAGCAGGGCGTCGCATAGATACGCAAAGCATTGAGCAAAACGAACCCGTTTTAGCACCTGCAAAAATTATTCAGCACGGACAAAGTGATTACGAAGAACTTGAAGATGAAGCACTAGAGCCAGAAATAGATCTAGAACCTGTGTACAAAAAGTCAAAGTGGCAAACGCTTAAAGGTGTTTTTGCTATTAGTTTTATAGTACTGGTGCTTTTAGAGTTTGCGTACTCGTTAGTATTTGCTTTCGAGCAGTCAATTATTTTAGGCAGCGTTTATTTAACCGCGGTTGTAAGTGGCGTGCTGCTAATAGGGCGCTTATTGTGGCGAGAGTACCGAATGCTGCGCAGTTTAAAGCGTAACCAATTGCACCGAGTTGAAGCCGACAGGCTTTTAAACAGCGAGCAAGTAGGCGGTGCATTACCTTGGCTTGAAAAGCTCAATAAACACCAGGAGCTTGATAATTTTGAAACCTTTAAAAACCAAGTAGCGATGCATCACAGCGACAAAGAAATAATGACGCTGTACGCCAATAGTTTATTAATAACCCAAGACACCAAAGCTAAAAAGCTTATAAATCGTTTTGCGACTGAATCTGCACTGCTAGTTGCCCTAAGCCCACTTGCGCTGGTGGATATGATGGCTGTGCTTTGGCGCGGTACTAAGTTAATAGAACAAATTGGTAAAATTTACGGCATTGGTTTTGGCTACGCGAGCCGTATAAAGTTATACCGTATGCTGATAAAACAAGTGATGTTTGTAGGCAGTGCTGAGCTTGTATCTGACCTTACTGCAACTGCACTAAGTGCTGAGCTTTTAGGTAAGCTTTCGGGGCGGGCTGCGCAAGGTGTCAGTGCCGGTATTTTTACAGCGCGTATTGGTTACAAAGCAATGGAGCTTAGTCGCCCATTACCAAGGCTTGAAAACAAACGCAGCTTGTTAAAAGGCACTGTGCAAAGCATCGCAGGTAAAATTATGAGCCGTAAAAAGGCGGAACCAACACACTAGGGTCTGTTGAACTTTCTAGGTTAAATTTGCAGCAGTCTGTTTGGTATTTAGGCAAGGCAGAGCCTATGTAGTGTGGTTATTCCCCATAAATGGGTGATAACGTAGCATTAATGCCAAACATGCGCTGCCCAAAGGGTTCTTCCTAGGGGCTATTTACTCTTTGTTGCTCGGCTTTTACTTAGCCCACTAGGTTACAAACCTCGCGCCGCGATTAAATAGCCCCTAGTTTGAACAAATTTTAATCCGCAAAGATCAACAGACCCTAGATTAGCAGTGGCAATATTTGTGTACAAACGTGCGCTGCACGGTTTTTACACAAATAGCCATCTGAGCATCCGGCATGCTTGCTGTTTGTAAGCGCATACGTTTTGATTGTTGAATCGCAAAAACATAATAATCAAAAAATGAGCCTACAATGAGCAAGCATCATATAAACACCCAGTGTATTCACGGACCACAAAAAGCAAACGACCCGCACGGCGCACTCACTTCTCCTTTGTATCAAACCTCTACCTTTCATTTTGAAAATGCCGCACAAGGTGCTGCGCGTTTTGCAGGCGACGAACCTGGCTATATTTATACGCGTTTAGGAAACCCTACAACCACAGAACTTGAACAAAAAGTTGCTCAACTCGAGAGTTGTGAAGCAGCAGCTGCAACCGCAACGGGTATGGGGGCTGTATCTGCCTCAGTACTGAGCTTTTTATCGCAAGGAGATCACCTTGTTGCTTCAAGTGCTTTGTATGGTTGTACCTTTGCGTTTTTCTCGCATATGTTGCCGCGCTGGGGAATCGAAGTCACTTTTGTTGATATGACCAACGAGGACGAACTACGCGCTGCCATCAAACCTAATTCAAAAATGATATTTGTAGAAACGCCAATCAACCCCACTATGGCGGTGATTGATTTGGCACTCATTGGCGCAGTTGCTAAAGAGCACAACTTAATTAGTGTGGTCGACAACACCTTTTTAACGCCGCTACTGCAATCGCCCAAAAAATACGGTATCGACATAATAATGCACAGTGCGACCAAGTACTTAAACGGCCACGGAGACGTAGTCGCCGGTATTGTATGTGGATCGCTTGAGCACATAACACACATTAAAATGACCGTACTAAAAGACATTGGTGCAACTATAAGCCCGCACGATGCATGGCTAATTAATCGAGGCCTAAAAACACTCGCTATTAGAATAGAGCGCGATTGTCAAAGCGCACAAACAATAGCCGAATATCTAGAAGCGCACCCACAAGTAAGCACCGTATATTACCCGGGGCTTAAATCGCACCCAGGTTATAAGTTTATTGGTAATCAAATGAAAGCCGCTGGTGGTGTTATTGCGTTTGAAATAAAAGGCACGCTACAAGATGGCGCACAATTTATTGATAGTATGAAACTTTGTACACTTGCAGTAAGCCTTGGCGACGCTGAAACACTGATTCAGCATCCTGCATCTATGACTCACTCGCCTTATACGCCAGAGGAGCGAGCTGCCGCTGGAATAAGTGATGGGCTGATCAGGCTCTCGGTTGGGCTTGAAGATGTTAACGACATTATTAGTGATTTAAACCAAGCTTTTACTAAAATTGGTTAGTTGTATTTAATTGTGTACACGTAAATATAAGCTGTAGGCCTTTATTTAAAGGCCTGTATTTTTTATGTTCCATAGGTGTAGTTTTAACTTTACAATTGGGGTGATCGCGCCAAATACTGATGTTAGCCTATCTATTAAACTTTTCTTCACTTTTGCATAGTATGGGGTCATTCGATATTCAATAGACTTGAGTATCACACTGACACCGATTTAGGGCTCACACCCAAGAAGGTACTTATGGCTAAAGCAAGTAAATACACATCCAAAACACCAGACGAAAATGGTGTTATACACTGGAGTGATGAAGAAAATAAAATTTGGTCTGAGCTTGTAGCGCGCCAACTTGCATGCATTGAAGGCAAAGCCTGCAACGAGTACATGCAAGGGTTAAAAAAGATTAACCTGCCGCACGATCGTATTCCGCAGTTAAGCGAACTAAATGAAGTGTTACTAGCCACTACCGGTTGGCAAGTTGCACCAGTACCTGCGCTTATCGACTTTGATGAGTTTTTTAGATTACTGGCAAACAAGCAGTTTCCGGTAGCTACATTTATTCGTAGCCGCGAAGAATTTGACTACCTACAAGAGCCAGATATTTTTCATGAAATATTTGGCCACTGCGCCATGCTAACTAACCCTGACTTTGCCGAGTTTACGCACAAGTACGGGCAATTAGGTTACGCAGCGCAGAAAAAGGACCGTGTATACCTTGCGCGTATATACTGGTTTACGGTTGAATTTGGTTTAATGCAAACCGAAGACGGTCTGCGTATTTACGGCGGTGGTATTTTATCAAGCCCAGGTGAAACTCAGTACGTATACTCAAATACGCCAGAAATCAGCCCAATGAATGTGCTTGATGTACTGCGTACGCCGTACCGTATTGATATTATGCAACCACAGTACTACACCATAAATTCGATTCATGATCTGTTTGATATATCGCAAATGGATATTATGACTTTGGTTGAGCGAGCTAAAGAGCTTGGTTTGCACGACCCAAAATTTCCACCAAAAGAAAAATTAGCCAGTTAAATATTAATGCTAAAAAAGCTAAAAGTAAGGATTTAGAATGTCTTCATTAAGTGCACAAAAATGCGAAGCCTGTCATGTAGATGCGCCAAAAGTATCTGACGAAGAGTTAGCGCAATTAATTACTAAAATCCCAGACTGGGTACCAGAAGTACGTGACGGCATTATGCAGCTTGAGCGTGTTTATAAATTTAAAAACTTTCAACAGGCTATCGCGTTTACTAACAAAGTAGGCGACATGGCAGAAGACGAAGGCCATCACCCAGGTTTATTAACTGAGTGGGGCAAAGTAACCGTTACATGGTGGAGCCATTCAATTAAAGGCCTACACAAAAACGATTTTATTTGCGCAGCTAAAACAGACGACGTATTTAACGCGCTGTAAACCACACTAATTGAGCAAACCAACAAAAGCACTTATTTTATAAGTGCTTTTTTATTCGTTTAATGGAAGTGTTTAGTTGTCAGCTATCAGTGACGAGCTCATTGTTAATTTTACTTATAGTTTTATAAGGTATTTATTAATCTCATTACTGTATTCGATTTTATATACATCTGTAGCTGAATTTGGATTTTCAGTCCAGAATGTCACTAATTCTAAAAATTCGTTATTATTGTCATCGAGATTTTGATAATCAATTAACATACCATCTTCTGGAACTTCTATAATCCTTACAGAACTTGGGTACCTTATTCCATACTTTAATTTTTCATTACCTTCTTCTTTTATTATGCTAAAGAAAATACCCTTTTCTTTATACGTTTGCGGTATGTAAATTACTTTCCCTGCCAGGTAAAGACAATCGTCTATAGTAATACCAATAAAAGGAGTGCCCATTATTTGGTTAAAATTTTCGACAAAATATTTGGGTTTTTCATTAGGGAATTTACTTGAAATCTCATTTTTTCTATTAATATCAAGTTCAAATTTTGTATTTTCTTTGTGTGTTCGCATTGACACTTCATGCCTTAGAGAGAGATGTTTTTGTTTTAATTTATAATTCCTATCTAATAAGGTTTGGTATTTATCTTCTATTTTTTCAGCTTGCTCTTTATATTGTTGAAGTGTTTTGGTGAGTGTTAGGTGTTCTTCAGCTGAGCTGGAAAATTTCTCCGACATCTCCTCGAACTGTTGGTTGCTATGTAATAAGTCGTCTTTAATTTTCTGGTTTTGCTCTGTTAGCTTGTTGATTTCATCAAGTTGCTGTTTTTCTGTAATTTTCAGTTTATCAATTTGACTTTGCTTTTTAGATGAGTCTTCTCGGTACTCTAGAGTTTCCTTTATAGCACTTGTGGCTTTCTGGCTCTCATCCTGAAATTGTTTATCTAATTTTTCGTATTTCTCAATGGGAATAAATTTAGCAGGCTCCCGATTTGCTTTGAAAGAGTCATACTTTTTTTGCCAATACTCTTTGAAAAAATTAGGTATATGTACTGCAAGAGGATAGAAAATAGTAGCTAAAATTGTTAATACGATAGGGGAGCAAATGTAGAAGCCAAAGCCTAGTTCTTCATATGTGTTTAGTTTTATGCTGAATTTTAAAGGTTCAGCTAAAAACCACCAAATACTCTTCCAATTTAATAAGCAGAATGCCCAGACAAAAGTAAAAATGAGAGGCCTATCTTTAAAAAGATCAAAAAAACTACCTTGTTCTTGATTATGCATATTATTTTATCTATTTAAGTTTTTAATAATTTAACGTAATAATCTGGTTATGTAAAAGTTTAACGAATTAGGAACTGTGAATTATATTTATTGCTTATCAGCTTATTATTAATAGCAAAAAAGCTCTAAACCCAAAGGGCTTAGAGCTTTCTATATACAATTAAAGTTCAGCTAAAACACTTCACTTCAACGTATTGTTGGGTTTCGTTTCACTCAACCCAATTTACTATTACTCATCAATTGAGCGTAGTAGGGCGTTTATGCCTACTTTTTCACGTGTTTGTTTATCTACTTTTTTCACGATGATTGCAGCGTATAGGCTGTGGGTGCCATCTTTTGACGGTAGTGCGCCTGGTACAACTACTGCGCCTGCTGGTACGCGGCCGTAGTGAATTTCGCCAGTTTCGCGGTCATAAATACGGGTGCTTTGGCTTATGTAAACGCCCATTGAAATTACCGCGCCTTCTTCAACAATTACGCCTTCAACAATTTCAGAACGTGCGCCAATAAAGCAGTTGTCTTCAATGATAGTTGGGTTAGCTTGTAGAGGCTCTAAAACGCCGCCTATGCCTACGCCACCTGATAAATGTACGTTCTTACCAATTTGTGCACATGAGCCTACAGTCGCCCATGTATCAACCATGGTGCCGTCGTCAACATATGCGCCAATGTTTACGTACGATGGCATAAGTATGACGTTTTTACCTACAAAGCTGCCTTTACGCGCTACTGCGTTTGGCACTACGCGCATACCGCCTTGCTGAAATTGCTCTGGCGTGTAGTCGCTAAATTTAAGTGGTACTTTGTCGTAAAACTGGTTTACGCCGTCGTTCATTGGTTGGTTGTCGCGAATACGAAACGACAGTAAAACTGCTTTTTTAAGCCACTGGTGTACAACCCATTCACCTGATATTTTTTCAGCAACGCGTGCTGCGCCGCTATCAAGTAAATCAAGTGCGTCGATAATGGCTTGTTTTACGTCGCTTGATACTGTGCTTGGGCTAATGCTATCGCGGTTGTCCCATGCGTTTTCGATCATCGTTTTTAAATCTGACATGTGTGTCCTCTATTCTGTTTCGGCGTTGAATTTTTTACGTAATGCCTGATGAATTTTTGCTTGCTCTTCATCAGTCAGCGCTTGGTATTCGTTATTAGATACGACAAAGAAATCCTCGGCACGTTCACCTACCGTTGTAATACGGGCAGCGTGAATGTGTAGTAAATGCGCTTGGAAAACTTCGGCTATTTTGGTTAGTAAACCTTGTATATCGACGGCTTGAATTTCTATTAAGCTACGGTCTTTGCGTGCATGTGGGCGCAACACAATTTTAGGTTTAATATTAAAATCTTTAAAGCGTTGAGAGCGGCTCTTTTTAAAGCGAATCTTTTTACGCGGATCGCTCAGTGCTTGCTCAAGCCCACGTTTAATTGATTGCGCTCGACCACTTGCAATAGGGTCGCCACTTACTTCAAGTATTACAAAGCTAAACAAGACGTAGCCGTCTTTTGTGGTCAGTACTTGCGCGTGTTGTATTTGCGCTTTTTTAGAGCCAATCACACTTACTAATCGGGCAAACAGTGGGCCAGAGTAGGGGCTGTATACAAATACTTGTGTGCCACCATGCATAGCTTTGTTAGAAACAACAACACTTGGCTGGCTTAAGTCTGTGCTACTTAATAAATGTTCACTTTGCCATGATATTTGCTGTTCGCTAAAGGCGGTAAAGTAGTTGGCTTTAAAGCGGCTCCAAATTAAATCAATTTTTTCCTCTTGATAACCCAGATTTATTAAGCGTTGTTTAGCTTGGTGCTTTTTGTCGCGAATTTGGTCGCGTTGATCCATTGGGTTTTCGAGCCCTAGGCGCAAAGCGCGCTGCGTGTGTAAGTAGAGCTCACGCAGCAGGGTGTTTTTCCAATCGTTCCATAAGTTGTCGTTGGTTGCACGTATGTCGGCAACGGTTAAACAATATAAGTAGTCGAGTTGGCGCTCTGTTTTAACGCGTGTAGCGAAGTCTTTTATTACAGCAGGGTCGTTAATGTCTTTACGCTGTGCGGTAACCGACATAAGTAAATGGTTACTTACAAGCCATGCAACGAGTTTTGCATCCACCGATGAAAAACCATGTAATTTAGCAAATGCTATTGCGTCAACAGCGCCAAGTTCTGAGTGGTCGCCACCTCGGCCTTTAGCAATGTCGTGAAATATACCGGCTAAATAAAGTAGCTCTGGTTTGTCCATTCGAGTGACTATCTCACTACAAATAGGAAACTCGCTAATGCCTGTTTTATCAAAGTATTCGTAAATATTTTTGATTAATTTGTGAGTATGCTCATCTACGGTGTAGGCGTGAAACAAATCGAACTGCATTTGCCCAAATATATTACGCCACTGCGGTAAGTAGGCGGCAAGCATGCCGTGCTTGTGCATAAGCGTAAATGCGCGGCCCATACCATTAGGGTGTTTAACTAAGCGTAAAAAGGCTTCACGACAGGCTGCATAATCTTGTAAATCCCCCAATAAACGACGGCGTACTTGGCGAATTGTACGAATAGTGCTTGGGTAAATATGCGTTATTGCAGGGTTGTCTGCTATGTGCTCAAACAATACAAAAAGTTGGTCACGTCTAAAAAATACGGATGGATCTTTTACGCGTATTTGATGACCCACTTGCTCAAAGTTTCTGTCAAGTTCTATTGCTGCCACAGCACTACTTTCGGGCATTATGCTTTGTTCAAAGTATGAAAGTAGCATTTGGTTAAGTTCGCGCACGCGGCTCATTATTCTAAATAAGCGTTTCATCATACGCTCAACAGAGGCTTTACCGTCGCTACCAAAACCTAAAATTTCGGCGGCTTGCGGTTGATGATCAAACAATAAGCGGTTTTCAGCTCGACCTGCAGCTAAATGCAGTGCAAAGCGAATGTTCCATAGGTTTTCTAGGCACTCAGAAAGCTCTTGAAACTCTTCGTGAGTTAAGTATCCGTGGCTTATTAACTCTTGCAGGGTTTCGGTTCTAAAGTGCTTTTTCGCCACCCAAATAATCGTTTGTAAGTCGCGCAGACCACCGGGGTTTTCTTTAATGTTTGGCTCAAGATTATACGCTGTGCCGTGGCACTTTCTGTGGCGTAAGTTTTGTTCTTGAACTTTGGCAGTAAAAAATTCACCTGAGCGCCATACTGGCGTTTCAAGAATATGCATTTTGAGTTTTTCAAACTCAATGTGGTTACCAAAAATAAGGCGGCTTTCGAGCAAGCTGGTGGCAAAAGTAACGTCTTCACGTTTTTGCTCAATGGCTTGTTCTATTGTACGCACGCTGTGACCAATCTCTAAGTTGAGATCCCATAGCATGGTGACAAACTGGCCTATTTTTTCGCATATTTCTTCGCTTGGCGGTTTAGTTACAAGCAATAAAAAGTCGATGTCGGAGTAGGGATGTAGCTCACCACGTCCGTATCCGCCTACCGCTATTAATGCTAAATCAGGTTCGCGCGCTAAGTCGTAAACATGAAAAAGCTTAATGAGTAGACGGTCAATAAACTCAGCCCGGGCATTAATTAAATTCCCAACCGGTTGTTTAGAGAATTCGTTATGTAACCATTTATAAAAATAGCTAGAACAATCGCGATAATCACTAAGTTGCTCTGCATCGCTAAGCAACTTTTTTACTTTGTTGGGTAATGCCACGTGGGCTGGCTCCTTGTTGAACCTTTCACACGGATAAGAATTTTCTTATCAAGTGTTTCGGTTTTATTAGTGTTCTATGATCCGCTCGATAGTATCATCTGATCGTAGCGTTAAAATTTCAACACCATTTTCAGTCACTAATAAAGTATGTTCCCACTGTGCAGACAAACTACGGTCGCGTGTTACTACTGTCCAATCATCTTTAAGAAGCTTACATTGGCGTTTACCCGCATTAATCATAGGTTCAATAGTTAAACACATACCTGCTTTTAAGGCCTCGCCGGTACCGGCTTTACCGTAATGCATTATTTGTGGTTCTTCATGAAATCCTGCGCCGATACCGTGGCCGCAATATTCACGTACAATTGAGTAGTTAAAGCTCTCTGCATATTTTTGAATTGCTGAGCCAATATCACCCAAGCGCACACCTGGTTTTACCATTTTAATAGCAAGGTATAAGCTTTCTTGTGTTACTTCTGCAAGACGCTTAGCTTGAATGTTTGGTGTACCAACGTGGAACATTTTAGATGTGTCGCCGTGGTAACCATCTTTAATGACAGTTACGTCGATATTTACACTGTCGCCTTCTTTTAATGCTTTGTCATTTGGAATTCCGTGACAAATAACATGATTAACTGACGTACAAACTGATTTTGGAAAGCCATGATAATTTAACGGAGCAGGGATTGCTTGTTGCACATTAACAATATAATCATGACAAAGTGTATTTAGCTCATCGGTGGTAACACCTGGCACTACATGAGGGCCGATCATTTCAAGTACATCGGCCGCTAAGCGCCCAGCTACGCGCATTTTCTCTATTTCTTCAGGGGTCTTGATAATAGCGCTCATTGAGGCTCCAAAGTTGAGTTTTTAACATTTATCGTCGAACAAATTTTGCACGCGACGTTGAGTATTTAATTTTAATATGGTATAAAGCGCGCCGTCTTTTTACAAATAAATTCTTAAATGATTTTTTGTATTTAAGGCAAACACAATTTTATTTTAACACACACACGTATCGTCACATACACTTGGGTGCATTTGAAGTTTAATTACTTCGGTGTTGGTGCTATGGGATATGTGGAGGCCTAACCCTAAACAACTATAGAGGATCTATAAAATGGCAAACGTTTCAATGCGCGATATGCTTCAAGCTGGTGTTCACTTTGGTCACCAAGCACGTTACTGGAACCCTAAGATGAAGCCTTTCATCTTCGGCACACGTAACCGTGTACATATCATCAACCTTGAGCAAACTGTACCAATGTTCAACGACGCACTTAAGTTTTTATCAAGTGCTGCAGCAAACAAAGGTAAAGTTCTTTTCGTTGGTACTAAGCGCGCAGCAAGCGACGCAGTTAAATCAGCTGCTTTAGAAAGCGACCAGTTCTTCGTAAATCACCGTTGGTTAGGTGGTATGTTGACTAACTGGAAAACTGTACGTCAATCAATCAAGCGTCTTAAAGACCTTGAAGCACAAAGCCAAGACGGAACTTTCGAGAAATTAACTAAGAAAGAAACGTTAACGCTTAACCGCGAAATGGAAAAGCTTGAAAAGAGCCTTGGTGGTATCAAAAACATGGGCGGTCTTCCAGACGCGCTTTTCGTTATCGATGCTGACCACGAGCACATTGCTATCCGTGAAGCAAACAACCTAGGTATTCCAGTTGTTGCAATCGTAGATACTAACTCTAACCCAGACGGTGTTGATTACATCGTACCTGGTAACGATGATGCTATCCGTGCTGTAAGCCTTTACACTAGCGCTGTTGCAGCTGCTATTACTGAAGGTCGCGAGAATAACATCGTTGCTCAAGCTGAGAAAGACGATTTCGTTGAAGCTGAGTAATTAGCTGTCATCAAGTCTTCATCTTTTTAAGGTGAAGACTTGCTATTCTTGTCGAGCGGGTAACCCGCTTATCTAACCTGATTTCAGATTTGAGGATTTACTAATGGCTGTAACTACTGCCCTAGTTAAAGAATTACGCGAGCGCACAGGCGCTGGCATGATGGATTGTAAAAAAGCGTTAACTGAGACTGATGGCGACATCGAGTTAGCGATTGAAAACATGCGTAAAAGTGGCGCTGCTAAAGCTGCTAAAAAAGCAGGTAACATTGCTGCTGAAGGTACTATCATCATCAAGCAAAACGCGGGTGTTGCAGTACTAGTAGAAGTTAACTGTCAAACAGATTTCGTTGCAAAAGACGTAAGCTTCTTAGCATTTGCTAACAAAGTTGCTGACGCTGCAATTGCTGACACTATCTCTATCGAAGACTTACAAGCTAAGTTTGAAGAAGACCGTGTTGAGCTAGTTACTAAAATTGGCGAAAACATCAATGTACGTCGTCTGCAGTACGTAACTGGTGAAAACCTAGTTGAGTACCGTCATGGCGATCGTATCGGTGTAGTTGTTGCGGGTGTTGCTGATGAAGAAACACTTAAGCACGTTGCAATGCACGTTGCTGCATCTAGCCCTGAATACTTAACACCTTCAGATGTACCAGCCGATGTTGTTGCTAAAGAAAAGCAAGTACAAATCGAAATCGCGATGAATGAAGGCAAGCCTGCTGAAATCGCTGAGAAGATGGTTGTTGGCCGCATGAAAAAATTCACTGGTGAGGTTTCTCTTACTGGTCAAGCTTTCATCATGGAGCCTAAGAAAACTGTTGGCGATATTCTTAAAGAGAAAAACGCAACAGTTACTAGCTTCGTACGTGTAGAAGTTGGTGAAGGTATCGAGAAGAAAGAAGAAGATTTTGCTGCTGAAGTTGCTGCTCAAATTGCTGCTGCTAAAGCTAAGTAAGATTACTATTTGTGAAGGATAATGAAATTAGATGCAATTAAAGTACTATTTGGTTTTGCTTCGCAGCTAGAAATTCTTTAAAATAACCGCGCTTTTATGTTTAACATAAGCGCGGTTATTTTTTATCCATAATTCAATAAAAGTTGGCCCCAATACTATGACTATCAATCGCAAACCTATTTTTAGACGTGTTCTTCTCAAATTAAGTGGTGAAGCTTTAATGGGAGACGAAGGCTTCGGCATCGATCCTAAAGTTTTAGACCGTATGGCACAAGAAATTAAAGAGCTAGTAGAGCTCGACGTAGAAGTGGGTTTAGTTATTGGTGGAGGTAACTTTTTACGCGGTGGATCACTTGCAGAAGCAGGTATGAATCGCGTAGTAGGCGATCACATGGGTATGCTTGCAACTGTTATGAACGGCCTTGCAATGCGTGATGCGCTACACCGTGCATTTGTAAACTGTCGTCTTATGTCGGCTATTCCGCTTAATGGTGTATGTGACGCTTATAATTGGGCTGAAGCAATTAGTTTATTGAAAACTGGTCGCGTAGTCATTTTTGCAGCGGGTACTGGTAACCCATTTTTTACTACCGATTCTGCAGCATGTTTACGCGGTATCGAAATTGAAGCGGATACGGTAATTAAAGCGACTAAGGTTGATGGCGTATACAGTGATGACCCTGTTAAAAACCCAGATGCGACGCTTTATACCCACTTAAGCTACAATGAAATCATTGAAAAAGAATTAAAAGTTATGGATTTAGCGGCATTTACTCTAGCCCGCGATCACAATATGCCATTGAGCGTATTTAACATGAATAAATCAGGCGCGCTAAAACGCGTAATTATGGGTGAAGAAGAAGGTACACTTATTTCTTCACAAGCCTCAGATGAAATAATCAAATAATTAGGATTAAACCGTGATTAACGATATTCAAAAAGACGCGCAAGCGCGCATGCAAAAAAGTGTAACTGCACTAGGTAGCCAATTATCTAAAATTCGTACTGGCCGTGCACATCCTGCAATCCTAGATGGCATTATGGTGTCGTACTACGGTGCACCAACGCCTTTAAACCAAGTTGCTAACGTAACAATTGAAGATTCTCGTACACTTGCTATTGGTGTATTTGATAAGTCTTTAGCGCAAGCTGTTGAAAAAGCAATTATGGCATCTGATTTAGGTTTAAACCCTATGTCGGCAGGTACTGTTATTCGCGTACCACTTCCTCCACTTACAGAAGAGCGTCGTAAAGACCTAATCAAAATTGTACGTGGCGAAGTTGAAGGCGGTCGTGTTGCTATTCGTAACATTCGTCGTGATGCTAATGGCGATGTAAAGGGTTTATTAAAAGATAAAGACATATCTGAAGATGAAGCGCGTCAATCGGATGATGCGATTCAAAAGCTTACTGATAAGTTTATTAAAGAAATGGATACTTTATTAGCTGCCAAAGAAACAGAATTGATGGAAATCTAAGCAACTAAAATTATTAGTTTTGAAACGCCGTCTAGGGTATACTAGGCGGCGTTTTTTTATGGAATACTCGATATTTATGGTTCTAGATGCTGACACAATTTCACAGCAATGTTTACCCAAACATGTTGCTATCATCATGGATGGGAACGGACGTTGGGCGCAAGCTAGAAATAGACCTCGTGTGTATGGGCATAAAAAAGGCGTAGACGCAGTTCGTCAATCTGTTCAGTTTTGTACTAAATTAGGGATACAATCGTTAACCTTATTTGCTTTTAGTAGTGAAAACTGGCGCCGCCCTGAAGACGAAGTAAACACTTTAATGGAGCTTTTCTTATTTGTTTTAACAAAGGAAGTTAAAAAGCTTCATAAAAACAATGTAAAACTGACCATTATTGGAGACTTATCACGATTTTCTGAAGGATTACGTAGCAAGGTAGACGCTGCGCATAAGCTGACTGAAAATAACACCGGGTTGCGTTTAAATGTTGCAGCTAATTACGGTGGTCGTTGGGATGTTGCCAATGCGGCAAAACAACTTGCTTTGCAAGTTGCGCAGGGCACACTAAACGCAGAAGATATTACAGAAGAGCGCTTAGCACAGCATATGAGCATGGCAGATCAGGCTGAACCTGATTTACTTATTCGCACTGGTGGCGATGTTCGTATTAGTAATTTTTTACTATGGCAAGTTGCTTATGCAGAACTTTACTTTACCGAGACACTTTGGCCAGATTTTAATGAAGCAGCATTTGCTGAGGCCATTGCGTGTTACGTTGCCAGAGAGCGACGTTTTGGTTGTACGGGCGAACAAATAAAACAATTACTCGCTCAAACCTAAATAGAATAAGGGTCACATTTTGTTAAAACAACGAATTTTAACCTCACTTGTGCTTGCACCATCGGCATTAGCTTTGGTTTTTTATACACCGCTTACGTTATTTAGTTACTTTGCCGGTGCAATTGTATTATTAGGCGCATGGGAATGGTCTGCATTTATGGGCCTTTGCGACAAGCTTAAACGTGCTGCCTTTGTTGTGTTTATTGGCGCTTTACTTGCCTTGCTTAATTTACATTGGCCTATTGAATCATTATGGGAAAATGGCAAGCTAGTCGGTGATGCAAATTACGTATTTACGCTTTCGTTTGCTTGGTGGATTGTTGCTAGCTATTTAATTTGGCGCTACCCAGAGATGGCTAAAGCGTGGAATGAAGGCCTAGTTATGCGCGGCATTGCAGGATTATTAACGCTTGTACCGCTATGGCTTGCACTAAATACACTACGTAGCGCGCAATATGCTGAATCAACTCATTTTGGTTCGGTGCTAATTTTAGTGGTACTCGGTATTGTATGGAGCGCAGATGTGGGTGCTTACTTTACGGGTAAAAGTTTTGGTAAACATAAGTTAATGCCTAAAGTAAGCCCTAATAAAACAATTGAAGGGTTAGCAGGCGGTGTAGTCGCTTCTATTATTTTTGTATTAGCATTTTGTCACTTTACCGATGTTGATTTAGTTGTATGGCCTGTGTACGCGATAATGACAGCATTTATTGCGTTGTTTTCTGCGGTAGGTGATTTACTGGAAAGCATGTTTAAACGTGAAGCTGGTTTAAAAGATAGCGGTCGATGTTTACCAGGACACGGCGGTATTTTAGATAGAATTGACAGCTTAACGGCTGCTGCTCCAATGTTTGTTATGTGCTATGCGTGGACTCTTAGTTTATGAGCCAAAAGCAATTGCTGGTTATTTTAGGCGCAACGGGCTCAATTGGTTTAAGTACACTTGATGTTGTGTCGCGCAATAAAGAGTTATTTGATGTTTTTGTTTTGGCTGCAGGACAAAATGCAAAGAAAATGGCGGAGTTGTGTATTGAACATGAACCGCTTTATGCGATTATGGCTAACCAGCAGGCCGCAGAGCAATTATCTGCGTATTTAGCTAATACTCAGTGCCAAACTCTTGTTATGCACGGTGAGCAAGCAATGAGTGACTTATGTGCTCATCCTGATGTTGACATTGTGATGTCGGCAATTGTAGGTGCAGCTGGTTTACTACCCACATTAAGTGCTGTTGAAGCGGGTAAAAAAGTACTACTAGCTAATAAAGAATCTTTAGTTATGTCAGGTCAGTTGTTTATTGATAAAGTTAAACAACATAAAGCCACTTTGCTGCCAATAGATAGTGAACATAATGCAATTTTTCAATGCCTACCTTCTTCGTTACAAAATGCCAAAGGCGATCAAAAACTACAGCAACATGGCGTAAGTAAAATTTTGCTTACCGGCTCTGGTGGCCCGTTTTTAACGCGTGATATAAATACGTTAAAAGATGTAACCGTAAGTGAAGCCGTTGCACACCCTAACTGGTCGATGGGTCAAAAAATATCAGTAGATTCCGCAACTATGATGAACAAAGGCTTAGAGTTTATTGAAGCTAAGTGGTTATTCAATTGTGATGCTAGTGATATTGATGTAGTTATTCATCCTCAAAGTATTATTCATTCAATGGTGCAGTATCACGATGGTTCTATTTTAGCGCAAATGGGTAACCCCGATATGCGCACGCCAATTGCCCATGCACTTGCGTATCCTGAGCGAATTAATGCGGGTGTTAAACCGTTAAACTTCTCTGACATTTGTGATTTTTCGTTTACTAAACCTGATTTTTCTCGTTATCCAAATTTACAATTAGCGATTGATGCGTGTAGTGCAGGGCAGGGCGCGACAACAACGGTTAACGCAGCAAATGAAATAGCTGTGGGCGCATTCTTAAACGGTAAAATTGGTTTTACCGATATATACAAAATAAATGCACAGACGCTAGAAGCTGCAACTTACACCAATGTGCAAAGCCTAGATGAAATTTTAGAGTGTGATAAATTAGCGCGTATTAGCGCTTCAGAATTTATAACAAAAGTGGCGCATTAATATGTTTGATTTTTTTTGGAATCTTGGCTCATTTATTTTAGCGCTTGGTATTTTAGTGGCCATACATGAATATGGCCATTTTTGGGTTGCACGAAAAATGGGCGTTAAAGTGCTGCGTTTTTCAATTGGTTTTGGTAAGCCACTGTTAAAATGGCATGACAAATATAATACCGAATACGTGATCGCCGCTATTCCATTAGGCGGTTATGTAAAAATGCTTGATGAACGTGTTGATGAAGTACCAGCAAATCAACGTCACTTATCGTTTAACTCTAAATCTGTACAAGCACGTATTGCTATTGTTGCAGCAGGTCCTATGGCTAACTTTTTGTTTGCCATTTTTGCTCTTGCGGTGATGTACATGGTAGGTGTGCAATCGGTTAAGCCAGTTGTTGGCAGCATAACCGAAGGCAGTCGCGCAGAGCAGGCGGGCATTATGCCTTCTCAACATATTATAAAAATTGGTGATGATGACATAACGACATGGCAAGATGCCACGTTTGCGCTTATGTCTAACTTAGGCGAAGAAAGCGTTGAAGTTATTGTTCGTGATAAAAACCTTCAACCACGCGTTAAAACGCTTAATTTAGAGGGGTGGAAGCTTGACCAGCGAGACGTACCACCATTAAGTTCGTTAGGTATTGTGCCATTTAGACCTCAAGCAACTTTAACAATTGCCGCCGTAACTAAAGACTCAGCCGCAGAACACGCTAATTTACAAGTTAACGACACAATTTTGGCTGTAAACGGTGAAACAATAAGCAATTGGCAGCAATTAGTTAATCTTATTACGCAATCAGCTAACAAATCTTTACAATTTAGTGTAAAAAGACAAGATACTATACAAGCCATTACAGTTACCCCTAAAGGGCGCATTGATAATAACGGTATTGAGCAAGGCTTTTTAGGTGTTGCTCCTGTTGTACAGCAATGGCCTGATGGCTATGTAGAGACAAGACATTACGGCCCGCTCGATAGTATTGTGCGAGGCACAAAAGAAACGTGGCGCTTAATTACACTCAGTTTTGACATGATTGGTAATTTAATTACAGGCCAGGTTTCGGTTAAAAATTTAAGTGGCCCTGTGGGCATTGCAGTAGGCGCTGGAACTAGCGTAAGCTATGGGTTAGTGGCCTTTTTAAGCTTTTTAGCCTTAATAAGCGTTAACTTGGGTGTATTTAATTTATTACCCTTACCAGTGCTTGATGGCGGACACTTAATGTATTACATAATTGAACTTTTTCGTAAAAAGCCGGTCTCTGAAAAGACACAAGAGTTTGGTTTTAAAGTGGGTGCCTTGTTGCTCATTTTTCTAACATGTTTCGCTTTGTTCAATGATGTATCGCGTTTGTAGTTACAGCGTGGCAAATTACTAATTAGAACACGATTGTAAAGCACCACTAGTAAGGTGTTATGCGGTAATACAGTTGTAAAGGATAAAGATAATAAAATGGCTATAAAAAAACATTTGGCAATAACAAGTTTATTGGGTGCAAGTTTTGCAGCCCTAGGCCAAAACTCCTTTATTGTTGAAGACCTGAAAGTTGAAGGTTTGCAGCGCGTAGCACTTGGTGCAGCGCTAACACATATTCCTATTAACGTAGGCGATAATGTTGATGACTATACGATTTCAAAAACAATAAAGTCACTTTATCGTTCTGGGCACTTTGATAACATAAAAGCACTTCGTGATGGCAACAACGTTATTTTTAAAGTAACGGAACGTCCTACCATCAGCTTTATTGAGTTTGAAGGCAATAAAGACATTAAAGACGAGCAGCTTAATGAGTCTCTTGATCAGCAAGATATTCGCCAAGGTGAACCACTTGATAAAACCGTTATCGATAGTATCGAAAAAGGCTTAGTTGAGTTTTTCCACAGCATTGGTAAATACAACGCTAAAGTAGACATCAGTATTACTAAGCTGCCACGTAACCGCGTTAAACTTAAGTTAGAGTTTGATGAAGGTGATGCTGCTTCTATCCGCCAAATTAACTTAGTGGGTAATGAACTTTTTTCTAATGAAGAGCTTCTTAAACTTGCTGAATCGCAGCAAGATTTACCTTGGTGGCAGTTTATGGGTAGCGACCGTTACCAAAAGCAAACCATTGAAGGCGATTTAGAAAAAATTCGTAGTTATTATTTAGACCGTGGTTACCTACGTTTTAATATCGACTCAACGCAAGTTTCAGTGAGCCCTGAACGTGAATCAGTTTACGTTACAGCTAACTTAACTGAAGGCGTAAAATATAAAGTTAAAGGTTTTGACTTTATTGGTGACTTGCTTGGCCGTGAAGACTTAATTAAAAGTGTTATCCCACTTAGAGCGGGTGAGCTTTATAACGGTTCTGTAGTTACTTCATCTGAAGAGTTTATTAAAAGCTACTTAGCACGTTTTGGTTACGCTAATGCTGAAGTGCGTACAATTCCAGAAATTGACGACGAAAAGCAAGAAGTACAATTAACACTATCGGTTAATCCAGGTAAGCGTGTATACGTTCGTCGTATTATTGTTGGTGGTAACCAAAATACGGCAGATGAAGTACTTCGTCGTGAAATGACACAACTTGAAGGTGCATGGTTATCTAATCAAAACCTTGAGCGTTCAAAACTGCAAATTCAACGCCTACCTTACATGGAAACTGTTGATTTTAACGTAGTGCCTGTACCCGGAGTGGATGACCAAGTAGATGTAGACTTTACTGTAAAAGAGCAATCTGCAGGTAGCTTTAATGCTGGTCTTGCTTATGGTTCTTACTTAGGTCTGCAGTTTAATATTGGTGTAACAGAATCTAACTTTTTAGGCACAGGTAACCAAATTGGTTTAAACCTTAATACGTCTACAGGTTCTGAAAGCTTAAGCTTATCGTACACAGACCCATACTTTACGCCAGATGGTGTATCGCAAGGCAGTAGCATCTTTTACAGAAACTACGATGCAAGTAAATTCAGTCTTGTTGAATATAAATCGAAAAGTTATGGTTTAGGCACAAATATTGGTTTTCCAATTGATGCTGTAAATCGTGTTAACTTTGGCGCCCGTTGGATTAAAGAAGAGCTTTCGGATATTGCAGAGTACGAGCAAACGCGTGTACTTCGTGAAACATTCTTAGATCCAGATAACCCAGATGCAGGCTTTGACTTTACTAAGTATGAGCTGAGTGTTGGTTGGTCGCGTATCACCGTTAACCGTGGTTTATTCCCAACAGCGGGTTCGCGTCAAACTCTAAACTTAACAGCAACAACGCCTAACTCAGATCTTCAGTACTTTAAACTGAATTACGATTCGCGTTTTTACTGGCCTATATCAAATGACCACCGTTGGGTATTCTCAACGCGTGCAGCACTTGGTTATGGTAATGGTTATGGTTCTACAAACGGGTATGAGCAAACACTTCCATTCCAAGAGTACTTCCGTATAACGGAAATGGAACTACGTGGCTTTGACCGTAATACAATATTACCACGTGCTGTGTCGCGTATACCGCAGTCTATTCCGGGTACGCCAGGTGCAGACGGTACTACAACCGGTAGCATTGGTGGTGCATCAGAATTTGATATTCTAGTGCCACAAGGTCGTATTGGTGGTAATGCTAAAGCAGTGGCAGGTATGGAGCTAATTGTTCCTACACCATTCTTAGATGAAGAAAATACCAGCTCTGTACGTACTAGCTTCTTTGTTGATGCTGCAAACGTATGGGACACTGAGTTTAACGTAGACCGCTATCAAAACTTAGGCGTTGATGAACGTGCTAAATTAGATGACTATTCAGACCCAATGCGTTTTAGGGTTTCAACCGGTCTTTCATTACAATGGATCTCTCCAATGGGTCCAATGCTGATCAGTTTTGCGTATCCATTGCAAAAAGAAGAAGATGACGATACGAAAACCATCAGCTTTAACATTAGTAACACTTTCTAAAGGAGTTTTTTGTGAAAAAATTATTTAAATCAACAGCTGTAGCAGTTTTAGCAACGTTAATGATGGGTACTTCTGTGAATGCATTTGCACACAAAGTAGGTATTGTTGATATGCAGGAAATCTACAAGCAAATTCCTCAAATGGCTAAAATTGAACAGTCTTTACAAACTGAGTTTGCTGAACGTCGTCAAGAGCTTGAAAAGTTACAAGGCGATATTCGTTTTGAAGCTGAAAAGTTTAAACGTGAAAGTACAACGATGAGCCAAGCTCAAAAAGATACTCTGCGTGAAAAAATTCAAGGCATGCAAAAAAATCTTGCTGAACAAGGTCGCCCTTTAGAGCAAGAAATTAAAGCGCGTCAAAACCAAGAGCTTGCTAAAGTTCAAGGTGTAATCATCAAAACAATTGAAGAGATTGCTAAAGACGGCGACTTCGACGAAGTTAAAGTAAAAGACACTACTATTTACTTTAACCCTAAAGAAGTGACTGATCTTTCATCTAAAGTTGTAGCCGCTGTTAGTAAGAAATAATCACTCTATGCAAAATTATACGCTTTCGCAAATTGCGGAACTTCTAGGCGCCGAACTTCAGGGTGATGGCGCTTTAGAAATAAAAAAAATAGCGACACTTGCAAATGCCCATTCTGGGCATATTGCATTTTTAGCGAACTCAAAATATCGATCGCAACTTGAAACTACTCAAGCTAGTGCTGTAATAGTAAGCCAAGCCGATGCAGAGTACTTTAGTGGCAGCAAAATTATTGTTGCTAATCCGTATGTAAGTTACGCAAAATTAGCGCAATTTATGGATACAACACCACGCTCAGCCTCGACGGGTATTCATCCAAGTGCAACTGTTCATTCAACAGCGATTGTTAGTGATAGCGCCGCTATTGGTGCTAACGCAGTCATTGAAGCTCATGCAGTGATAGGTGACAACGCACAAATTGGTCCGAACAGTTTTATCGGGGAACGTGTTAAAATAGGTTCTGGCACTAAGCTTTGGCCTAGTGTGACTATTTATCACGATGTTGAAATTGGTTCAGATTGTTTGTTTCAAGCAAATAGTGTTGTAGGTAGTGATGGGTTTGGCTATGCAAATGAGCGCGGGCAGTGGGTTAAGATACCTCAGCTTGGTTCAGTGATCATAGGCAACAAAGTTGAAATTGGTGCAAGTACGACAATTGATCGTGGTGCACTGGACAATACCATCATTCATAGCAATGTTATTATCGATAATCAGTGTCAAATAGCGCACAACGTTGAAGTTAATTCAGGCACCGCAATAGCGGGCTGCACTGTACTTGCAGGAAGCGTTACCATTGGCAAGAACTGTCAAATTGGTGGCATGGTTGCAATTAATGGTCACATGTCTGTATGTGATGGTGTTATAATTACCGGCATGAGTATGGTGACAAAATCAATCACCGAACCAGGTATTTACTCATCTGGTATGCCCCATACAACAAACAAAGAATGGCGTAAATCAATAGCTCACTTGCGTAACCTTTCAGACATGAAATCTCGTCTTAAAGCGCTTGAAGCATTGGCTAAGTCATAACGTTGAACACTAATAAGGATGCTATTTTGGCAAACGAATTAAATAGCCTTGATATTCAAGAAATTTTAAGTTTATTACCGCACCGTTACCCGATGCTATTAATTGATCGTGTTATTGATTTTACACCTGGCAAGTCTTTACATGCTATTAAAAATGTTTCTATAAATGAACCAATTTTTACTGGGCACTTTCCAAATCAGCCAATTTTTCCTGGTGTGCTAATATTAGAATCAATGGCGCAAGCAACGGGTTTATTAGGTTTTAAAACAGTAGAAAACCGTAGCGAAAACGAATTGTATTTGTTTGCTGCTGTTGATAACGCACGTTTTAAACAACCTGTAATTCCTGGTGATACAATGCATCTTCATGTTGAGTTTTTAAAAGAACGTCGCAACATTTGGAAGTTTGCTGCAGAAGCTAGAGTCGACGGCAAAATAGTGTGTAGTGCCGAAATTATGTGTGCGAGAAGAGAGTTTTAATAGTGATCCATTCTACAGCAATAATCGAACCTGGCGCTAAACTAGGCAACAATGTCTCAGTTGGTCCGTATAGTTATATTGGCAATGATGTTGTTATCGGTGATAACTGTATTATTGAGTCTCACGTTGTTGTTAAAGGGCCGTCAACTATTGGCTCTGGCAATCATATTTTTCAGTTTGCGTCTGTGGGTGAAGCCTGCCAAGACAAAAAATACAACAACGAGCCAACCACTTTAATCATGGGTGATAACAACGTTATCCGTGAATGTGCCACTATTCACCGTGGTACGATTCAAGACCAAGGTGTTACTAAAATTGGTAGTAATAATTTGTTTATGGCTTATACACACGTTGCACATGACGCGGTAATTGGCGATAACGTAATTTTTGCTAACAACGCAAGTGTGGCCGGCCATGTACATGTAGGCGATTGGGTTATCCTTGGTGGTAATTCGGGTGTTCATCAGTTTTGTAAAATTGGTGCACATGCCTTTATTGGTATGTATTCAGGTGTTAACAAAGATGTACCACCATTTGTTACTACCATTGGTATGCCAGCAGGTCCTGCAGCTATCAATAAAGAAGGCATGAAGCGTCGTGGTTTCGAAAGTGATGAAATTATGGCTGTACGCCGTGCATACAAAGCATTTTATCGTAAAAGCTTAGGTGCTGAAGAAGCTATTGAGTCGCTTAGTGAAGATGCCGCAAAGTATCCTGCTGTGAAATTGATGGTCGACTTTGTTAAAAACTCAGAGCGCGGCATCGTAAGATAATTCGCGGGTTTGCTTTAAGCATTAAAAAACCACCCTAGATGATAAATCGAAGGTGGTTTTTTATTGCCCTGCTTTAAGCTAATTCAGTTAATACTCAGGGTAATTGAGTTAGTATGCGGGTAATTTATATAATAAAAGCCGTCCTATGCGTTTACCTAAGTTAGTTGTCACTCTTTTTATTACTTCAGTTTTAGCCGCTTGTAGTAGCCAGCCTATTGTTAAATCATCTGCTGGAGAAATCACTCAAGTTGGGAAAGCATCTTTTTATGCTGATAAATACCACGGAAGAACAACCGCCAACGGAGAGCGCTTTAGTCAACAAGCCGCCACGGCAGCCCATTTAGAATTCGATTTTGGTACTACGGTGGTTGTTACTAATCTAGCCAATAACAAATCAGTCACGGTAAGAATTAACGATAGAGGCCCGTATGTGCGAGGTCGTATTATTGATTTATCAAAAAGTATGTTTAAAAAGATAGCCGACCCTAAGGTCGGCGTTATTGATGTATCAGTAAAGGTTTTAAAACCGGGTAGTTAGCGCAACATAACCAGGATAAGCCCCACTGAGCTCTTTATGAGAGCCTTGTGCGACTACTTTACCGCCTTCCAACCATACAACATTATCCATTTGAGCAAGTAGAGCGGGATCGTGCGTAATTGTGAGCACGCTCGCGTTATTCATAACATGCATTATTGCTTGCATTACCCCTTGCTTAGACTGATTATCAAGACCTTCTGTTGGTTCATCAAGAACTAAAATAGCTGGGCTTTTAAGTAATGCTTGTGCAATGGCTATACGTCTAGACTGACCTTGCGACACATTACGCCCGCCAGTGCCTAATCGTGTTTTTAAACCTTCTTTTAGCTCATTAAACCACGGGCTTAATTGCGCTAACGAGAGGGCTTCAATCATTTGCTCTTTAGTTGCATTTGGCGCGGCATAACGTAAATTTTCACTCAGTGTGCCATCAAAAATATGGTGTTGCTGGGCTAATATATTTATCACACTTGCGCGTATATCATTATTTAACGAATGTAAGTCAACAACGCTATTTTGATTGTTTAGCGTTATGCTGCCTTGTTGTAAAGGCCATAAACCAGTAAGTAGATTTACAAGCGTTGTTTTACCGCTGCCGCTTCTACCTACAATCGCTACTTTTTGCTGGGGCATTAGCTCAAAACTGATATTAGTAAGCGCTGTTTGCTCACCATATTGGTAGCTAATATTGTTAAGTGCTAACGTGTGGTTTTGCGCGCTAAAGTTTTCATCAACGTCTACATGTGCATCTTTAGCTTGTGAGTTAGCGGCTTTATCTTCAAGTGTAAACAACCGCTCTGCTGCTTTTAATACACTAGGAAGCTCTATAAACGCATTGGGTAGTAGCAATACGCTTTCAAAGCTTGCCAGTACAAATAAACTTAACATAGCAAGTTCTACATTTACCATACTGTTGGTGTAAACCAATGGAACTATGGTTACTATGCTAGCAAGCATCGCTAATTGAACAACCAACAAGCTTAACCCATCTGAGTTTGCCAGTGCTTTGTGGCGAATAAATAATTGCTGATTGTACTGCTCGCTTAATTCGTCGCACTTATTAAGTTGCTGCGAACGGGCTTGATAAATACTAAGCTCTCTAAGTCCTGTGAGTGTATCTGAAAGCTCAGAGCGAAGTTGTGCACTAAGTTGTGTTTCTTTATGGCTGTTTTTAGTGAGCTTTGCGCTGAGTAGGGCAGGTATAACCACACCAATAAGTATAATGCCAGTAAAGCAAATAAGGGCGACGTTGCCATTATAGGCCGACATAAACAGCATGATGATTGGCACACTTAAAAGAGCGACCAGCATAGGAAGCAAAACGTTTAAATAAAACTTGTCGAGTGCGTCTACATTGTTTTGTAATCGGTTAACTAGATCAGCGCTGCGGCTCATTGCTAAATCAACATTGTTAAGCTTACTTAACGTTGCAAAGACATTGGTACGTATTTCACTTAGTAATAAAAACGTGGCGTTATGAGTAACTAGGCGTTCGCCATAGCGCGATGCAGTTCGTACAATTGCTAAAAACCGAATCGTTCCTGCTGGAGTAAAGTAGTTCATTTGCACGCCCGCAAGACCTGCAGCTGCCATTGATGCTAAAAACCAGCCAGAAATAGCCAACAAGCCCACATTAGCTAATACCGTAATCGTTGCTAAAAATGTACCCAATAGCATCGCTTTATAATGAGGAGCACAAAGCTTTAATAAGCGAATAAAATTATGCATGCGCAACCCCTTGTTTGGCCGTTTTTAATAAATCAGCAAATGCACCATTTTGCGCTGCAAGTGTTTCAAAGTGACCTTGCTCAGCTATTTTCCCATCGTGCATAACAATGATATTGCTGGCATGTTTAACGGTATTTAGTCGATGAGCAATGACTAATACTAAGTTATTTTTAGCATATTCATTAATAGCATCTTGAATAAGCTGCTCTGTTTGGCTATCAAGGTGCGCTGTAGGCTCATCAAGCACTAAAACTGGTGCTTGTTTTATGAATGCACGTGCGAGTGCGATACGTTGCTTTTGCCCGCCAGAAAGTCCTTCCCCTTGCTCACCTATCAGTGTGTTAAAACCATCGGGTAGGGTATTTATAAATTCAAGCACACCAGCTTGCTTTGCTGCATGTTCAAGCTCTTGCTGTGTGGCAGTTGGTTTGGCCAATTTAATGTTGGCAGCAATGGTGTCGTAAAACAGCGTCGCTTTTTGTGGTATCCATGCAATGTTATTTTGCAGGTAAGTAATATCGGTTGTGCTTAAACTCTGATCATTAATAGATAGGTGGTTTATCACCTCAGGGTGAAACCCTAATAAGCAATCAAACAACGTACTTTTACCTGAGCCACTACTGCCCACAACTGCAATTAAGCCTTTATTTGGCAGTGTTAAATTTATATTTTTAATCCCTTCGTTACTATCTGGGTATATAAAATTAAGGTCGGTAATACTTATGGAGTTAATTGTATTTAAAGTTAAATTGTTTTCAGGCGTGTTTGTAGTCGCTGACGCATTTTCGTCACTTGGCAGTGGTGCATTTAAAATCGCAACCATATCGGCAGCGGCACTAATGCCTTGTAAGCGTGCATGGTAATGGCTACCTAGCTGGCGCAGTGGTAAATAAAATTCAGGCGCTAAAAGTAGCACCACAAAGCCAGTAGCAAAATCAAGAGTGCCAAAAAACAGTCTAAAACCAATAATTACTGCGACTAATGCCACGCTAATGGTGGCTAAAAACTCAAGTGCAAATGATGATAAAAACGCGATCTTTAAAACATCGAGTGTAGCGTGTCTAAAATCATCTGAAATTTTAGCTATTTGTTTAAGCTCGGTACGTGTTGCATTAAATAGCTTGAGTTGAGTTAAACCTTGTACGCGGTCAAAAAAGTAATTGCCCAGTACAGCAAGTTGCTTCCAGCGTTTTTGGTTTAAAGCTTCGGCTTTTGAGCCTACCAAAATCATGAAAAAAGGAATGAGCGGCGCGGTTAATAAAAATATCAACCCAGCTTTATAATCTGTCGGAAAAATAACAACCAATATTGCCAGCGGAATAAGCGCGCTGTAAGCAGCACCGGGTAGGTATTTAGCATAATAGTCGTGGAGTGCTTCTACGCCATTATGTAGGGTATTTAATGTAGCGCCTTGGCCGTGTTGTTCTATATAGCTTGGGCCAAGTAAGCTGAGCTTATTTAGAAGTGTTTGGCGCATAGCCGATTTTATTTTAAGTGCAGCATATGCACTCAAGCGTTCGCTTAACGCTAAAAACACCGCGCGCAATAAAATAATGCCTGCTAAGGGCCATAATAAATGAGTAACTTGGGCTAAATTATTACCTTCAAACATAACGTTGTGAATAGTTTGCGCAAGTAAATAAGCACCTGCAATCATCAGTAATGCGTTAAAGGTACCCAGTGCTATGCTTAACTTTAACCACACTGCAGCGGGTTTACTTTGACGCTTTAAAAAAGCGCGCAGTGATTGCTGCTGCGCGCGATCTGGTCGGGGGTTAGTCGTCATCTTTTGTGTTGTTAGCATCGTTTAATAAATCGTGCATGGCTTGTTCATCATCAGCAATGCTGTTTTTATTTTGATGAAATTCGTACCACATTACATTTATTACACCTAAGGTACAGGCCAAAAGTACACCTAAAATCCAAGCGAAATACCACATAGTTTAGTCTCCTTAGTAGCTACCGTGAGTGTTGTTTTCAATTTCTTCAACCGTTACTCTGCGCCACATTTTTACATAACACCAGGTGGTGTAAGTTAAAATAAGTGGAACAAAAATACACACTGCAACAAACATTACATTGAGCGTTTTATGGCTCGATACCGCATCCCAAATTGTTAAGCTAATATTTGGATTGTTGCTTGATGGCATAATAAATGGGAACAGTGAAACACCGGCCGTCATAATCACGCCAATTAACATTAAGCTTGTTGAAATAAGTCCAAGTGCTGGTTTGTTCAATTTAGAAAACAATAGCGCACTTAGTGCCATTGCAAACGCTAAAATAGGAAAGGTCATAGTCCATGGGCGTTCACTGTAATTGCTAAGCCACGCGCCTTGGGCTGTTGTTACTACTTTAGCTAATGGATCTGCATGGCTTTGTGTATCAGGCATAGATACAATTTGGTAACCCGTTAAATTAGCAACCCAAAAACCAGCGCCTGCAAACAGTATAATAAACACAATCAGTGAATAACGACCATATTGCCCTGAGCGTTCTGCTACTGCATCAGCTGTACGAAGCTGTAACCACATCCCCGCATGAGCAATTAGCATAGTGATACTCACTAAACCAGCAAGCAAACCAAACGGGTTAAGTAAACCAAAAAATGAACCTTGGTAGCTAACACGCATTAAGTTATCAATATTAAATGGTACGCCTAAAAATAAGTTACCAAAAGCAACACCAAAAACTAATGCTGGAATCGCGCTGCCTGCAAGCAAGCCCCAATCCCAGTTATTACGCCAGCGTTTTGAGTCTACTTTACTGCGGTAATCAAACCCTAGTGGTCTAAAAAATAGAGCAAAGAGTACTAGCATCATGGCAAAGTAAAAGCCCGAAAATGCAGCTGCATAAACCATAGGCCACGCTGCAAATAACGCGCCGCCTGCAGTTATAAACCATACTTGGTTACCATCCCAATGCGGGCCAATGGTATTAATTACCGTACGGCGCTCTGAATCTGTTTTACCAACTAGGCGAAGCAACATAGCAACGCCCATATCCATGCCATCGGTAATAGCAAAGCCAATAAGCAGCACACCAATGATCAACCACCAAAGCATTTTTAATGTTTCATAATCAAAAATCATGATTGCTCTCCTTCAGTTTGATCAGTTTTATTTGGCAATTCAAAATGATATTTACCAGTATGTAGCGAGCTTGGTCCTTGCTTAACAAAGCGGATCATCAACCAACCTTCAACAATGGCTAAACCAGTATAGAAAACAATAAATCCAGTTAAGCTAATTAAAATATCGTTCACTGTTAATGACGACGTGGCTAAAAAGGTCGGCAGTATTTCAGATATAGCCCAAGGTTGACGTCCATACTCAGCAACTATCCAGCCAAATTCAATCGCTATCCAAGGTAGTGGAATGCTCAATACGGCGGCCCATAACAACCAGCGCTTTTGCTCAATAACGCGATGTGCGTTGTAGTAAAATGCCAATATAAATACACCTAGCATGGCTACACCACAGGCAACCATAATCCTAAATGACCAAAACATAGGGCCTACTTTAGGGAAAGAGTCTTTAACCGCTTTTTGAATGTGCTCTTCGGTAGCATCTACAACATCAGGTGTGTAGCGCTTAAGTAGCAAGCCATAACCTAAATCATCTTTTAGGGTATTAAACTTAGCAATATTTTCTGGCGTATCTTCACCGTTTCTGAGTTTTGTAAGGTATTCATAAGCAATCATACCGTTGCGAATACGTACTTCGTGTTGTTTTTCTAGGTCGTTAATACCCGTTACTTGCTCATCAAGTGAACGCGTAGCAATTAACCCAAGTGCGTAAGGTATTTTAACCGCAGCATGTGTTACTTGCTCTTCTGAATCAGGAAAACCAAATGCGGTAAACGCAGCCGGAGCCTCTTCTGTATGCCATTCAGCTTCAATCGTGGCAAGTTTTACTTTTTGAACTTCACCTACCTCGTAGCCTGATTCGTCACCAAGTAAAATTACACATAAAATTGATGCTAAACCAAAGCCCGATGCGACCGAAAAAGAGCGTTTAGCAAACGCTAAATCACGGCCTTTCAAGATGTACCAACTGCTTATGCCCAGTACAAACATAGATGCAGCTACATAACCTGCCGATACGGTATGAATAAACTTAACTTGTGCTACAGGGTTAAACACAAGCTCAGCAAAGCTGGTCATTTCCATGCGCATGGTTTGATAATTAAATTCAGCACCTACTGGGTTTTGCATCCAACCGTTGGCAATCAAAATCCACAGCGCCGACATGTTAGTACCAATGGCCATTAAAAAGGTTGCACCTAAATGTTGGCGTTTAGAGAGTCTGTCCCAGCCTAAAAAGAACATACCTACAAAGGTCGATTCTAAAAAGAATGCCATTAAACCTTCAATAGCCAGGGGAGCCCCAAAAACATCACCTACGTAATGGGAGTAATAAGACCAGTTAGTACCAAACTCAAATTCCATGGTAAGGCCTGTCGCCACACCAATTGCAAAGTTAATACCAAACAATTTTCCCCAAAACTTAGTCATATCACGATAAATTTCGCGACCGGTCATAACATAAACCGATTCCATAATAACTAAAATCCAGGTCATACCTATCGTTAACGGTACGAATAAGAAATGAAAGAGAGCGGTAACAGCAAACTGTAATCGCGATAGATCCACAAAGGTTTCATCTATCATTATTGGCTCCTTGAGAGTGACGGATTAACAGGGCAACATTTAATTGGCAAAGTTAAGGTTTGATGAACTTTCAGTAATTACTGAAAGTTTGTAATAGTATTTACTTTTGTGCAATTTTTGTCAACATACATATTAGTAAAACTTAATATATATTTCCTATGCTACATCAGTATTAAAAACAAACAACATAAAGCCTTAACTTACGTGATAAAAAACCAGTTATTTAAAGCGTTTAACCAAACAGTAAAACACGGTAAACTAACAAGCATGAACGCCTGGTTTACTTGTGAAATAAAATCAAATGAATAAAGATAAAAAACAACTACGAATTGGTATTGTGGCAGGTGAACTGTCGGGCGATATTTTAGGTGAAGGTTTAATTAAAGCCCTTAAAAAACATTTTCCGGACGCTATTTTTGAAGGAATAGCAGGACCTAAAATGCAAGCGCAGGGCTGTAAAACACTTTACGACATGGATGAGCTTTCGGTAATGGGGCTTGTTGAGGTGCTAGGGCGTCTACCGCGTTTGCTTAAAATACGTAAACAACTCGTGCAGCATTTCGTAGATAACCCACCTGATGTATTTATTGGTATTGATGCACCCGATTTTAACTTACGCGTTGAAAAGCCACTTAAAGATGCGGGCATTAAAACAGTACAGTATGTAAGTCCATCTGTTTGGGCGTGGCGCGAAAAGCGTATACATACAATAAGTGCAGCCACTAACTTAGTGCTTGCGTTACTGCCATTTGAAAAAGAGTTTTACGATAAACACCAAGTGCCATGTACATTTGTAGGACATACCTTGGCTGACGATATAGCGCTTGAGCACGACGATACTAAAGCACGTGCAGAACTCGGCTTAAGCCTTGATGACAAAGTACTGGCGTTACTTCCTGGTAGCCGAGGCTCAGAAGTTGGTTTACTAAGCGAAACTTACATTAAAACAGCCGCAGAGCTGCAAGCTAAAAACCCCAATCTTAAAGTTGTGGTGCCATTGGTTAACGAAAAACGCAAAGCGCAGTTTACTGATATATTAAACGCTACCGCGCCAAACCTTAATGTTAACCTGCTGGATGGACAATCAAAATTAGCGATGCAAGCTGCTGATGCTATTTTATTAGCGTCGGGCACTGCAACACTTGAAGGTATGCTTTATAAAAAGCCAATGGTAGTCGGTTATAAAATAAAGCCGTTGAGCTATTGGATATTTAAAACTTTATTTACGTTTAATATTAAGTATTTTTCGTTGCCTAACTTATTAGCCGACGAAGAGCTAGTGCCTGAGTTTTTACAAAGCGAGTGTAATGTGGCTAATTTAACCAATGCGCTTACCCCGATGCTTAATACAGATAACAAAGAGCTAAAAGCACGCTTTTTAGCTATTCACGAAAAAATTAGATTAAATGCCAGCGAACAAGCAGCCAACGCTGTGGCGGAGTTAATAAATGCAAATTGATAGACCTAATGTATCCTTAATTGCCGGTGTAGATGAAGTAGGGCGCGGCCCGCTTGTTGGTGATGTAGTTACTGCCGCCGTCATTTTAGATCCGACTAAACCAATAGCTGGCTTAGCGGATTCTAAAAAATTAACAGATAAAAAACGCCAAGCGCTTGCGATTGAAATAAAAGAAAAAGCATTGTGTTATGCCTATGGGCGCTGCAATCCAACAGAAATTGATGAGTTAAATATTCTGCACGCGACTATGCTTGCCATGACCCGTGCAGTAGAGGCATTAAGTACGCAACCTGAATTTGTATTTATAGATGGTAATCGTTTGCCAAAACTCACTATGCCAGCGCAAGCTATTGTTAAAGGCGATAGCTTAGTGGCAGAAATTTCAGCGGCGTCTATTTTAGCTAAAGTAGCACGCGATGACGAAATGATTGAGCTTGATAAACGCCACCCTGAATATGGCTTTGCAGGGCACAAAGGGTATCCAACAAAAGCACATTTTGCAGCGCTTGAGCAGTACGGCGCGATTGATGAGCATCGTAAAAGCTTTAAACCTGTGCAGCGTGTATTGGCGCAAGCCAATGGTGAGGGTTAAGCATGGCTGCTCCTGATTTTGTTCATTTAAGAGTTCATTCAGATTTTTCGATGGTTGACGGCCTTGCTAAAACAAAGCCAATAGTTGCTAAAGCGCAAGAGCTGCAAATGCCAGCCATTGCGATTACCGATCAAATGAACTTTTGTGGCTTAGTGCGTTTTTACGGCGCAACACATAACGCCGGTATTAAGCCTATTGTGGGTGCTGACTTTTGGGTTCGTAGCCCAGAATTTCCTGATGAGCCAAGCCGCTTAACCATATTAGCCAAAGACAACGACGGCTATAAAAATATTACCTTATTAATATCAAAAGCGTATCAACGTGGGCATGTGTTTCATCGCCCAGTGATTGACCGAGAATGGCTAGTTGAGCATAAAACGGGCTTAATTATTCTCTCGGGCGCTAAAGACGGTGACTTAGGTAAAGCGTTACTAAAAAATAATCCAAGTGTTATTGAGTCGGTAGTTAGCTTTTATAAGCAGCATTTCAGCGATAACTACTACCTTGAGCTTGTTCGCACTAACCGACCGCTTGAAGAAGACTACTTACACATGGCGGTAGAGCTTGCTACCAAAGAGCAGTTACCTGTTGTAGCGACCAACGAAGTAGTGTTTTTAAAGCCTGAAAACTTTGAAGCCCACGAAATTCGCGTTGCTATTTTTGACGGCTACACGCTTGACGATAAACGCAGACCTAAACGGTTCTCTGAAGAACAATACCTAAAAACATCAGAGCAAATGGCTGAGCTGTTTAGCGATATACCAGAGGCGCTACAAAACACCGTAGAAATAGCTAAACGTTGTAATGTAACGGTTCAGCTAGGGACTTACTTTTTACCTGATTACCCAACTGGCTCACTTAAGATTGATGAGTTTTTAGTTAAAGTATCAGAAGACGGTCTTGAAGAGCGATTACAGTTTTTATTCCCCGACGAAGAAGAGCGAAAAGTAAAACGCGTTGAATACGATGAGCGACTTGATATAGAGCTTGGCGTAATTAACCAAATGGGATTCCCAGGTTACTTCTTAATCGTAATGGAGTTTATTCAGTGGAGTAAAGATAACAATATTCCGGTTGGGCCTGGTCGTGGTTCAGGTGCAGGTTCGTTAGTTGCATACGCACTTAAAATTACCGATTTGGACCCACTCGAATTCGACTTGCTTTTTGAGCGATTTTTGAATCCAGAACGTGTATCAATGCCCGATTTCGACGTCGATTTTTGTATGGATAGACGAGACGAAGTAATTGATCACGTGTCGGCTTTGTATGGGCGTAATGCGGTATCGCAAATTATTACCTTTGGCACCATGGCTGCAAAAGCGGTAATACGCGATGTAGGGCGAGTGCTTGGGCACCCTTACGGGTTTGTTGATCGTATTTCTAAAATGATTCCAGGCGATCCTGGGATGACACTTGCCAAAGCGTTTGATATAGAACCGCGCTTGCAAGAAGCCTACGATGGCGATAACGAAGTAAAAGACTTAATCGACATGTGTCGCATCCTAGAAGGGTGTACACGTAACGCCGGTAAACATGCGGGTGGCGTAGTAATATCGCCAACCACTATTACCGACTTTGCCGCGCTTTATTGCGATGACGAAGGTAAGTTTCCGGTCACGCAATTTGATAAAAACGACGTAGAAACTGCAGGCTTAGTTAAGTTCGATTTCTTGGGTTTACGTACACTGACTATATTGCAGTGGGCGGTCGAAATGACCAACGTGCGCATGGAGCGCCAAGGTAAAGACCTCGTTGATATAAATACCATCCCACTGGATGATAAAAAAAGTATTGAATTATTACTTCGCGCTGAAACGACTGCTGTATTCCAGCTAGAGTCGCGCGGTATGAAAGACTTAGTACGCAGACTTAAGCCCGACTGCTTTGAAGATATGATTGCACTCGTGGCCTTGTTTCGACCAGGTCCGCTGCAATCAGGCATGGTAGATAACTTTATCGACCGAAAACTGGGCCGCGAAGAAATCTCATACCCAGATGCGCAGTATCAGCACGAAAGCTTAAAACCAATACTTGATCCAACGTACGGCATTATCTTGTATCAAGAACAAGTAATGCAAATTGCGCAAGTACTAGCAGGTTACACGCTAGGTGGCGCCGACATGCTGCGTCGTGCAATGGGTAAGAAAAAACCCGAAGAAATGGCAAAGCAGCGTTCAACGTTTGAAGATGGCGCAAGAAATAACGGCATTGATGGCGAACTCGCAATAAAAATCTTCGACTTGGTAGAAAAGTTCGCAGGTTACGGCTTTAATAAATCTCACTCAGCGGCGTATGCACTCGTTTCGTATCAAACGCTGTGGATGAAAACGCATCATCCTGCAGAGTTTATGGCTGCGGTAATGTCGGCTGATATGGATAACACCGACAAAATAGTTATTTTGGTAGATGAATGTGAAAACATGAAGCTCACCTTATTGCCGCCAGATGTGAATGCAGGTGAGTTTAAGTTTACAGTAAACCTGCAAGGCGAGATTGTTTACGGCATTGGCGCGATAAAAGGTGTGGGTGAAGCACCGGTTGATGCAATATTAGAAGCGCGTGCAAAAGGGGGCCCATTTAAAGATTTATTTGATTTTTGTGCCCGAGTTGATTTAAAACGCTTGAATAAACGCGTGACCGAAAAATTAATTTATTCAGGCGCACTCGATAATTTAGGGCCAGAAAAAACCCAAGCTGGCCGTGCTACATTACTAGCTAGTTTAAAAAGTGCAATGCGGGCAGCCGACCAACACAACAAAGCTGAGCTATTAGGGCAAAGTGATTTGTTTGGTTTATTAGCCACTGAGCCTGATGAAGTAGAACAAGCCTTTATTAAAGCCACAGGCCTAACTGATAACGAATGGTTAGATGGTGAAAAAGAAACCCTAGGCCTTTATTTAACTGGGCATCCGATAAATCAGTACCGCCGTGAGCTTAGGCATTATACCAGCGGGAAAATAGTTGATTTACAGCCAACGAACCGCGACGTATTTGCAACAGCCGCAGGTTTGGTGATTGCTTCTAGGGTATTAATTAACAAAAAAGGAAATCGTTGGGCCTTAGTAACTTTAGATGACAAGAGTGCACGGATTGATGTACGCTTGTATTCAGACGAGTTTGAAAAGTACCAAGATATGCTCCAAGTTAACAATATCTTGGTAATATCTGGACAGGTCAGCTTTGATAACTTCTCCGGTGGTATTACAATGACCGCCAGAGAAATAAACACCATTGCTCAAGCGCGTGAAAAGCGTATCAAAGCGATTAAAATGACGCTGAACATGGTGCAAGTCGAGGCAGGTTTCTTCGATAAATTACAAAAAGTACTCGAACCCTATAAAATGGGAACGTGTCCGATCAAGGTTTATTACCAACGTCCAGATGCGTTGGCGCAATTAACTCTTGGGATCGAATGGTGTGTTACGCCAAGTGACGACTTAATTCATAAGTTATCACTAATGGCTGCGCAAGATGTAGAACTAGAATTTAACTGATTAGGTAGTTTAGAGCATGAGCCTCAATTATCTTGATTTTGAGCTTCCAATTGCAGAATTAGAAGCAAAAATTGAAGAATTACAAAATATAAGCCGCGCTGGCGAATTAGACCTTGAGTTAGAAGAGGAAGTCAGCAAATTAAAAGAAAAAAGTGCCAAACAAAAACAGGAGATTTTTTCTAATTTAGGCGCTTGGCAAGTATCACAGTTAGCACGTCATCCGTTGCGTCCTTACACTCGAGATTATATCGAGCGCATTTTCACGGAATTTGACGAGTTTGCTGGCGATCGTACTTTTGCTAACGATCCGGCTATTTTAGGAGGCGTTGCGCGTTTAGATGGCGAACCAGTCATGGTTATTGGCCAACAAAAAGGCCGTGACACTGCTGAAAAAATTAAACGCAACTTTGGTATGCCAAAGCCAGAAGGTTACCGTAAAGCATTACGCTTAATGGAAATGGCTGAGCGTTTTAAAATGCCAATCATGACCTTTATCGACACGCCGGGTGCATACCCAGGTGTTGGCGCTGAAGAACGTGGTCAATCTGAAGCAATCGCGCGTAACTTAAAAGTAATGGCGACACTTAAAGTGCCGACAATATGTACGGTTATTGGTGAAGGCGGTTCAGGTGGTGCATTAGCGATTGGTGTTGGCGACAGAGTTAACATGTTGCAATACAGCACTTACTCTGTAATTTCGCCTGAAGGTTGTGCGTCTATTCTTTGGAAAAGCGCCGACAAAGCCCCACTTGCAGCAGAAGCAATGGGTGTAACCGCAGAGCGAGTTAAAGAACTAGATTTAATCAGTAACTTAATTGATGAACCTCTAGGCGGCGCGCACCGCAATTACGATGCTATGGCACGTAACTTAAAAGTTCGCCTTAAACGTGACTTAGCAGACCTACAAGCGCTTACGCTTGAAGAAATGCTTGATCAACGTTATAAACGTTTAATGTCGTTTGGTTATTGCTAAACACATTAAATGTTAAAAAAAGCCGCTTATGCGGCTTTTTTGCTTTAAAATGTTCAGAGTTTTTATATAAAAGTGCGCCCATATGCATACATCAGCAATTTATCAGCAATTAAAAAAATCATTAAATAGCTATATTGAGCAAGGTAACACCGCTTTTACAGTGGCGCTTTCTGGTGGCGTTGATTCTGTGGTGTTGTTGCATTTAATGCGCACTTTAAAAGTAGATAACCCTGCAATTAATGTATCGGCTATTTATGTCCACCATGGCTTGAGCCAGTATGCTGATGACTGGCAACACTTTTGCAAAAACGTATGCATTGAGCTTAATGTGCCTTTTGAAGCTGCGAAAGTTGTTATTGAGCCGCAGTCGCGCACAAGTCTTGAAGCCCAAGCACGCGACGTCCGTTATAAAGCACTTGATGAGCTAAGCCCACAAGGCAGCATTATTTTACTGGGCCAACACTTAAACGACCAAGTAGAAACGTTTTTACTGCGCTTAAAGCGTGGCTCAGGTTTAAAAGGGCTTGGTTCTATGTATAAAGAGCGCTTGCTGCAAAGTGGGCGTATATGTTTTAGACCATTACTAAATGTAGCTCGCAGCGATATAGAAGCGTTTGCAACGCAGTTTAGTATTAGCTACATAACCGATGGCTCTAATACAGATGAAAGCTTTGATCGTAACTTTTTACGCTCAAAAATAGTACCTGTGTTAGCTGAGCGCTTTAATGGGTTTGAACAATGCACTGCACGAAGTATTGAGCTACTACAGCAGCAACAAACATTACTTGATGAATATACTCAGCTCGATTTAAATAAGTGTATTAACGAGCATCAAGCGCTTTGCATTGGCCAGGTAAGCGAATACAGCGCAGCGCGCATTGCAAATATAGTACGTGCGTGGCTTGCATTATTTACACAAGTGATGCCATCGCAAAAGCAGCTCGAGCAAATTATTAATCAAGCAATGTGCGCAAAAAACGATGCACAAATGCGTATTGATTTGCTCGATGGGCAAATACGTCGTCATCAAGGTTATTTGTATTTTGTAACACCAAGTGAAGTATTAACAGATATTGAGCTGAATTATTCACAGCTAAAACTGGCAGACGGGCGCTTATTAGTTAAAAGCACCGGTTGCGGAGTAAGACCTGCACACGCTAATGAGCAAGTAATAGTGCGCTTTAATTGCAATAGCGCACGCATTAAACCACTTAAAAAGCCTGGTAGTAATACAGTTAAACATTGGTTTAAAGATGCAAAAATAGCGCCTTGGCTTCGCGCCAGTGTGCCGCTTATTTTTTATAATGATGAATTAGTACAAGTGGTTGGTTATTTTATAAGTGCTAAGCATATTGATGAAAATGGTATTTTTTGGGAGTGTAAATAAATGAGTAAACAGCCGCATGTTGGTTTGTCGTTAGTTACTAAAGCGCCAGTGGGTATGCTAATAACGGCCGTTATAGCTATTATTGCTAATATTTTACTTGAGCTAAATATAGTTACGCTAGGTTATGCAGTTGCGGGTGGAATTGTATCTGCAGTGCTTTTATTAGCTTATTGGTTAGGTAAAGGTGGATTGTTTTTTATTTTAGGCGTGAGCCTGCCACTGCTTTTAGTATTATTTACACCGCTTGCTACTATTACCGCATTACTTAATTTAATTAGCGGATTCTTTTTTGGCTTTTGTGCTGCTTTGTTTATTTATAAATTGGTAAGTGCAAAGCCTAGCGGGGGAAGCTAGGCTTTTTATTTAATGCAGTTAAGTAAAGACTAATATGCTTTTGCGCAGTTTCTACCAGATGCTTTTGCTTTGTATAAACCTTTATCGGCGCGAGCAAATATTTCAGTTTCGCTGTCTTGGCTGTTAGCTAAAGTAAAACCAATACTGGTTGTTACTTTATACTTAGACATTAGGGGCGATTTTCTTACTAAGCACATTATCCGCTCAGCAATCACTTTATTCGTTGTAAACTCAGGGTCTTCAATAAGTAAAGCAAACTCATCACCACCAAATCTAAATACCGAATCAGTGCCGCGTATGCTGCTACACAGTACTTTTGAAAACTCTTTAAGTGTATCGTCACCAATTTTATGGCCAAAGTTGTCGTTAACTTGTTTAAAATTATCTAAATCAAGCAGCATTAAACTAAATGGACGCTGGTAACGACGGCAGTTTTCAAGCTTTTGCAGTAAAAAGTCATTAAACTGACTACGGTTATTTAAGCCGGTTAATGCATCCTTTGTGGCAAGCTTTAATACACGGCTATACATCATCGCATTACGAAGTGGATAAACCAGCGCAGTATGTAAAGTATGTAGCTTTTTCTCAATGGCTTGACCAAGCGGGAATTTACTAAAATAAATTAGCTGCCCTAAGTGTTCTTTACCAATCGCCAAATCAAAAATATAAGGAGTACTATTTGTGTCACTCTGTGATGTTTGTGTAGTTCCCAGTGTTGACTGAAACTGTAAACCAGAGAAATTTAACAATTGTTTTGTAAATTTTGCGTATATAGCTAAAACATCCTCAATCACTAAGCTAGTTTGTAGCTCTGTAACGAGTTTATGTGTTTCTGTTATTTCATTTGTTGGCGAATGTTCAGCCGAAAACGGCAAAAAATCACCGCGACCAGACACACGCTGCGTCAAAATATGGACGTTTTCCATTAAATTCTCCCCCGAGGGTGTTGCTTTGCAATTACTTAAGCGATTTTTGTGCCATATTTTAAAACTTGCTGAAAAACAGAAGGTTGCTATATTTAAAGTAAGTCCCTTGGTTTAATTGACGCGTGAGGCCGAATTTGCAGAGTATTAACGTTCAAATTTTTGGCTTGCTAGTGGCAGCAGTTCTTTTTGTGTGGTTTTTTAAACGCATTGGCTTGCCGCCTATTTTGGCGTACCTAGCAACGGGGGTTTTAGCCGGTAGTCATGGTATTGGCTGGCTTGCGCAATCTCATGAAATAGAGTTTGTAGCAGAGCTTGGTATTGTGTTTTTGTTATTTAGTTTGGGGTTAGAATTTTCTATTTCGCGGCTAATGGCAATGCGAAGCCTAGTATTTGGGCTGGGCTCGTTACAAGTAGGTATAACCAGCTTACTCTTCATTATTATTTTATATTGTTTAGACTTCTCCCTACTCACCAGTTTTACCATTGGTACAATTATGGCGCTTTCTTCTACGGCTGTAGTGGTTAAGCTATTAAAAGAAACGGGTGAGCTTAATCAGCGCCGTGGGCAATTGGCCGTTGGTGTACTGCTTTTTCAAGATATTGCTGTTGTTCCTCTATTAATAATACTTCCTTTATTTGCATCAAGCGACTCTCAAAGTATTGGCTGGGCTTTAGCGTTTGCCCTAAGTAAGGGCGCATTTGTATGCGTGCTTCTTTGGGCAATTGGTAAATGGGTATTGCCCATTGTGTTTAAAGAAATAGCGCAAGTACGAACCGATGAGTTGTTTGTGCTTACCACTATATTAGTCGCCTTATTTGCGGGTTTTTTAACGTATATGTTTGGCTTGTCTATGGCATTGGGCGCTTTTTTAGCGGGAATGATGTTAGGTGAGAGCCATTACAGGCATCAGTTAGAGGCTGATATACGTCCATTTCGCGATATTTTAATGGGGCTGTTTTTTGTAACTGTGGGTATGCAGTTGGATATTTTATTTGTACTGGCGCATATAGTAATAATTATTGGCGCATTGCTTGGGCTACTCGTATTAAAAATTACAGTAGTAGCACTTAGTGCGCGGCTAATGCATGAGCGAAACCAAGACTCGCTCGCCTGTGGCATTATGCTGTGGCAAATGGGGGAGTTTGGTTTTGTACTTATCGCACTTGCTGGCCAGCATCAGTTATTAAACTCAGAGCAAGCTTCATTTTTAATTGCCCTTGGTGTCTTATCAATGGCATTTACACCATTTTTGATTGATAAAACGCCATTTATTTTAAAGCGTTTGGGTATACTCGATCGCCCTAGTTTAGCGCTGGAGAGTGAGCCACAAAGTAGTACACTTTATAGTGACCATGTTGTTATTTGTGGTTTTTCGCGTGTTGGGCAAACTATAGCGCGTTTTTTAAAGCCCGAAGCAATAGACTACGTTGCCATTGAAAGTAACCCAATTTTAGTACAAGAAGGCAAAGCGGCAGGTGAGCCTGTTATATTTGGCTATGTTAAACAAAAAGATATTTTAAAGTGCGCAGGAGTAGAGCGAGCTCGCTTGGTTATTATTACTTTTACAGAGCTTGATCACGCACAAGTTGTTATTGATGCCATAAAACAAATAGCGCCCAACGTTAAAATACTTATTCGTACTCGTGACGATAGCCAGTTAGATTATTTAAAAGGGCTAGGCGTAACCGAAGTAGTGCCAGAGTCGTTAGAGGCGAGCTTAATGCTCGTGTCGCATGTGTTGTCTATGTCGGGCGTACCGATGACGCGTATTGTGCGTAGAGTAAGTAAAGAACGTCGTAATCGTTATCCGTTAATGCAAAGCTTTTATGCAGGGTATTTTAAAGATAGCGAAGATGCCTCAAGTGAACGATTAGAATACTTACATGTTGTAGCGCTACCTCAGCAAGCTTATGCCGTGGGTAAAACAATTGAAGATCTTAATTTAGAAAAGCGGCGAGTACTCGTAAAAGCACTGCGCAGAGAAGGAGCCGAAATAGATACGCCATCAGCGCAAACAACATTATTGGCTAATGACGTTTTAGTATTACAAGGTAAACCAAGGCGTGTTGAGCGGGTAGAGCACTATCTGCTCGACGGAATCGAATAGTGACTTAGATTAATCTAACTCTAAAAATTCACGCATCTTAGGCAACTGCGCCATACCGTCTTCATAGCCAATTTGCATTAAATGCTGGGTGTAGCGTTTTTCAAACAATAGGTAACTGGTTAAACTCGATTGCGAATGCTTTTTAACACCTATGGTACGTAGCAATACTTTAATGGCCCATGGCATATCGTCGTAATACTGAGCTGCAATGGCATTAAAGTTTTGCGAAGGGTTAATGACAAAGGTATCTATTTGTTTAAGTTCTTGATGTTTGTCGCGAGCGGGTAATAGCCCTAATGTTCGGTTAACACGAGCTAAACGCTCCAAATCCGATTGCATAGTGTCGGTAAATACACTGTCGAGTAAATGCCCTGCAACAGCAGATAGACCCGGATAATGTGGCGAGTAACCCGGTGGGTGTAATTCTTTGGGTTGGTCGACCCCAATAATAAATATTTTTTCAGCGCCTAAATGAATCGACGGACTCAGCGGAGAAAGTTGATGTATAGAGCCATCCCCAAAGTAATGGTTATAAATATTTACACTGGGAAACACCATAGGGATGGCACTCGATGCCATTAAGTGCTCAACATTAATACGAGTTGCACGGCCTTCGCGTTTAGCACGCTGCCACGATGTTTGCGTATTAGATTGAAAAAATGCAACAGAGTCGCCCGTTGTATAACTTGAGGCCGTAATAGACAGCGCATCTAAATAATTACGATGTAAATTGCGCTCAATGCGGTGTAAATCTAAAATTTCGTTTAATAAACCACGCAGAGGGCGGTTGTTTAGCAAGCTCGCTGGTGGATGGTTAATATGTTCTGACTGAAAGCTCGTTAAAATATTACGCGCAATATGACCAAATACGCTTAAAAAATCACTTTTATAGACCATAGAGGTTGAAAAGTTTTTCCAAACTGATTCAAGCTTTCGTACAGCCAAATGCGCACAGGAGGCGTAACATGCTAACGCAGCTGAGTTAATAGCCCCAGCAGAGGTGCCATTTATTACTCTAAATGGCAATGGAGCGGTACGAGGCATACTATGAGCTAGCGCTTTAAGGACACCCACTTGATAAGCAGCACGTGCGCCACCACCTGTGAGTAATAAGGCAATTTTAGGTTTTTGTGGATCAACTTGCTTGATTTTCATATTGGTGGTTAAACTGTTCTACGTCTTTACTTTATTTATTAACTGTAAGTCTTTAAGCTAGAAGAATCAAAGGATAACTGCCCTAATACTTATTACATTATTTAATCACCCAATTTAGTAGGTAACTTACTTTGCTATAATTGTCGTATTATAAAATGTCATAGTATTTGTGTAAGAATGAATTTAATCCACTTAGCGTACTCTAAGTGATATCGCATTTTAATTTTTATGGAGTTCGTATGTCAGATAAACCAGAAGCATCAGATGTTCAAAAACGTCCACCTAATAACAATATTCTTTTCGCCGTTATTATTTTAATAGTCGTAGCATGTGCGGCCGCCTTCGTATTGCTAACACCCAGTGACGAGCAAGCAACACGCACTAAGGTAGAGCCCACAGTTAAAGAACAACCTATGATGGAGCTTAAACCCGAGAACGACCCAGTGGTAGGTGCGCCATCTGTAAAGCCAGAAAAACCAGCCGAGCTTGAAGTACCAGCACAAAGCCCAAGTGAGCCTATGCCTGAAGTAGAGCCACTACCAACGCTTAACGAAAGTGATGCAGTTGTTGTTGCTAAAATGGACGAGTACCTAAGCGACTCAGTAATGAGCTTAATGGTGACCGACGATGTTATTCGTCGCGGTGTGGTATATGTAGATAACTTAGCAAAAGGAAAAATAGCTAAAAAGCACATGCCTGTTGTACAGCCAGAAGAAAAATTTAGCGTGAATGAAGGTGATATCTTAACTATTAACCCTAACAGCTACGAGCGTTATACACCGTATGTGAAAATATTTACCAGTATGAGTGCAGCGCAAGCCGTTCGCATGTACGAAGAGTACAAGCCACTTATTAATAATGCATACAGTGAAATTGGTTACGGCGATGACGAGTTTAATCAAACGCTAACCGATGCAATCGATTTATTACTTGATACGCCAGAGCCTGAAGGTGACTTGCCGTTACTTCGTGATTCAGTAACGTACCAGTATGCGTTTTCGGAGTGGGAGCAATTACCAGATGCACAAAAACAGCTTTTACGTATGGGTCCAGAAAACATGAAAAAAGTAAAAGCAGCATTACGTAATATAAAAGCGCAGTTAGAGAACAATTAATACGCACTAAAATAGCTAAATACGCCGCGATTGTATATGAAGTATGCAATCGCACTTTCTTTTTAGATTATCCCTTGAATAACAGAGCAAAAGTAGAGATAATCCCTCCCGCGCCAACCAAGGCCCTCAATGGTAGTCTTATTGGTCCTCTCGCAACACTAGCAGGCGAACCTGGTCAGGCCCGGAAGGGAGCAGCCACAGTTTGTGACGTGTGTGCCGAGATGTGGCTGGTAAGACTGCCACCCAAATTCCTCATTTGGGTGTTTGAACTAATAAACTTAATTCCTCAAAAATAATTCCTCTTATTAAATAATACTATTTATTTATAGATTACTTTATAAATTACTTTATAGATTGTTATGTCATTTTTGTTAAAAATATTACTAATAACTACATGATAGTATTAATTAAAAGTAAATTAACCTCCCTTTTAAACATGTTGCTCATCCTCGATTCGTAAATACGACTTAAGTCTAGATTGTGTAGTACGAAGTTAGGATTAGAATAATGTCAAATTTAGAGAGGAGCTCAGTATGCACTTGGAACGTATTCGCAATAGTAACCTGCATGACAAGGTGATGCCGGCAGAACAAGCAAGCCAATTTATTAAAGATGGAATGACTGTAGGGATGAGTGGCTTCACTCGTGCCGGAGAAGCTAAAGCAGTACCCAGAGCGTTAATTGAGCAAGTCAAAAAAAATCCAATAAAAATAAATTTAATGACTGGCGCATCTTTAGGTAATGATCTCGACAAGCTATTAACAGAAGCGGGCATTTTAGCGCGTCGTATGCCTTTTCAAGTAGATAGCACTTTACGTAAAGCGATTAATAACGGTGAAGTAATGTTTATTGATCAGCATTTATCTGAAACGGTTGAGCATCTACGAAATCATCAATTAACCATGCCTGATGTAGCTGTTATTGAAGCAGTCGCTATTACCGAAGAAGGGCATATTGTGCCAACTACATCGGTTGGTAACTCAGCCAGTTTTGCTATTTTTGCCAAAGAAGTCATTGTTGAAATTAATATGCTGCATAACCCGAATCTTGAAGGTTTGCACGATATATACATCCCTTCGTATCGTCCTACTCGCCAACCAATGCCGTTAGTTAAAGTAGATGATAGAATTGGTAGCACTGCTATTCCTATCGATCCTGCAAAAATTGTTGGTATTGTTTTTACTAACCAAAGCGACTCGTTTTCTACCGTTACCGACCCTGATGAAGACACCGCCGCTATTGCGCGCCATTTAGTTAACTTTTTTAAAGATGAAGTGGCTCAAAATAAATTGCCAGCTAATTTAGGCCCGCTACAAGCAGGCATTGGTAACATTGCTAATGCAGTGATGATGGGGCTACTCGACTCTGACTTTAAAGATTTAACAATGTATTCAGAGGTACTGCAAGATTCGACGTTTGACTTAATTGATGCAGGTAAGATGAGCTTTGCATCAGGCAGTTCAATTGTGTTGTCTGAGCGTTGTAACGCGCAAGTATTTAATAATTTAGAAAAATACAAAGACAAGCTAGTGTTACGCCCTCAAGAAATTTCGAACCACCCTGAAATAGTGCGCCGTTTAGGTATTATTGCAATAAACACTGCACTTGAGTTTGATATGTATGGCAACGTAAATTCAACACATGTTTGTGGCACACGGATGATGAATGGTATTGGTGGCTCGGGTGATTTTGCTCGTAATGCTCATTTAGCTATATTTGTGACTAAGTCGATTGCTAAAGATGGGGCTATTTCAAGCGTAGTGCCTATGGCCAGTCATGTTGATCATAACGAACACGATGTTGATATTTTAGTAACCGAGCAAGGCTTAGCTGATTTACGCGGTTTAGCGCCGCGTGAGCGAGCGATACAAGTCATTAAGCATTGTGTGCACCCAGATTACCGTGACGATATGTTAGATTACTACAATCGCGCTTGTGAGCGTGGTGGGCATACCCCTCATTTACTTGAAGAAGCATTTAGTTGGCATATTCGCCTTGAACAACAAGGCAGCATGAAAAAAGTATCTGTAACAGATGCTCCAGTGCAACTTTCTGCATAAGCATTTTGGTTTATTAAAATTGAATTAATTAGCTTTATACTTACTTTTGAACCGCACTAGTGTCAGCTCAATCAGCTTTGATTAGTGCGGTTTGGTATAAACTGTAAGTCCAAAATAATTTTATACCTACTCTTTGCATACCTTTCCCAACTACCTTTTATTATTTTATTCACTTAGGTTTAAGTGCTATTACCGTTATTAAGTGTGTAATGTGCTTATTAAAAATATAGGTACTAAATGGCGTTTGATAGAGGATTAGAAGAGCGACCTACAGTAAAACCAGTTAAGGGCTTGGTTTATATTTTGCCTGAAGGTTTTGAGTCTGATTCTGATTTAGCATATTGGGTAAATACGTGCGTTAACTTTGTAGAGTCTTTACCGCCCAAACCTTTTAAAAAACGACCCGCACTTAAGTAAATTAGCGAAGTGTCACCTTAATTAAAATAAGCACTGCAATCAAATTACTGGCGCTATGAGTATGAATACTACATAATTGAGCGACTGCTCACTTATGCGTTTTTTTACTTATGTATGATTCATACTGTTTCAAAAGACGCTTTAAATTTTTTAGTAAATAAAAGAGAGAATGTAATGATTAAAGTAAGCGTATTATACCCAAATAATGAAAGTGCTACTTTCGATATGGACTACTACTGTAAAACACATTTACCCTTAGTTGCAGAGTTAGTTGGTAAAGCGCTTATATCAAGTAGTGCAGATGCAGGTTTAGCAGGTGGCGCACCGGGCGAAGCGCCAACTTATATTGCTATGGGGCATTTAGTGTTTGAATCGGTAGAATCTTTTCAGCAAGCCTTTGCACCTCATCAAGAGGCAATAGCCGCTGATTTAGTTAACTTTACTAACGTGTCTCCAGTAATTCAAATTAGCAATATTGCTGGGTAAATTACACGCTAAAACTAATTTAAGAATTACTTAATAACCCCTACTGTATTTAATACAGTAGGGGTTTTATTTTAACTGCAATAAAAGGGCTAGCGCTCTGTTTTGAGTAATATTAGTTCTAATATTTAGATGTATTAAACCCGCTCCTGTGTTGATTATAAAAATGATAAGAGTTATCATTTAGCTTGTTGGCTATCTACACTTCTCCCAGGAATTATCATGTTTAACCCTAATTATTTGGCATTAAGTATTGCTGCGTCTTTATCTGTTTTTTCTAATATAGCTTTTTCACAACAAAACGACGACATTGAAACTATTGAAGTAACTGGCCGTGCCCAGCAATTTTACTTAGAGACCGAAAGTAAAATTGGGACTAAAACTAATTTAGATCTTATTAAGCTTCCGCAATCTGCGCAGGTATTAACCGAGCAACTTATTATTGACCAAGCAGCGCGTGACATTACCGATTTGTACCGATCTATTGCGGGAGTGAGTGAATATAGCTACTCAGGCGTAACTTTTCGTGGTTTTAGAGATGACGCAAATGTATTTTACGATGGTGTGCGTGGCGACCCATATTCGGGCTTTGGTGTACCGCAGTTATTTAATGTTGAACGTGTTGAAGTATTAAAAGGGCCAGCCTCTGCTTTGTATGGCGGTGGCGAACCTGGTGGGATGATTAATTACGTAACCAAAAAGCCAAGCTACACACAAAAACGCGAACTAAAGCTTACTCTGGGTAACTACAATACCCGAGGTGCATCACTCGATATGACCGGTGGTTTAAGCGATACAATGGCTTATAGATTGGGTGGTTACTATGAGGAGCAAGATAGCTTTCGAAACAATGCTGACTCAAAAAACATCGAGCTGACGGGTGGATTGTTATTTGATTTAAGTGATTCAACAACCCTAACCACAAGTGTTGACTACATAAAACAAGACCTAGGCGGTAACCGCCTACGTGGCGTACCGGTAGATGACAACGGTAACTTTTTAGTTGACCCAAGTTATAACGCCAATGAGTCGTTTGATTATCAAAATATGGAAGCTTTGGTACTTCAAGCCGAGATAAGTCATTACTTTAGTGATGATTTTTCTGTAAGTAGCACACTGCGTTACATGGATAACGAACGCGATCAAGGCTACCATGAGTCGCAAAGTTGGGTAGATGTAAACGGCGATGGCATTGCCAATATTGACGACGAAACGATTAAGCGTGAATACCGCAAGCAATATCGCGCTAATAAAGAAGCAAGTATAACCACCGACTTTGTTTATAACTTTGGACAAGGACAATTAACCCATCAGTTTTTATTTGGTGGTGATTACCACACCGTTGATACCGAATATGACTACTTACGTGCCCGATATGAGGCCGATGGCGTCGCTAATTTAAATATTTTTAATTTAAACTACGGTGAAACCGATCCAAGTACTTATAACCTCACCGACATGAACCGCGATGGCGTTGATACCGACCGATTTGGTGTGTATGCGCAAGACGTAATTAGCATAGGCGAGCAGTGGACAATAATTGCAGGCCTACGCTATGACCATTTTAAAGAGTTTAATCAAGAAACTGGTTTTAGTTACTCAGATAACGACATAACGCCGCGCGTTGCTGTTACTTATCAACCAGTAGAAAACACATCGGTATATATTAATTACTCAGAGAGCTTTAACCCTACATCGTCAGCCGACCAAGAAGATGTAGAAGGCGAAGGTAATTTAGAACCAGAAACCGGCAAGCAAACCGAGCTGGGTATGAAAAACCAATGGCTCGACGGCAAAATAATGAGCACCTTTGCAATTTACCAAATTAATAAAGAAAACGTGGTAATGAGCAACCCTGACGATACGGGAGCGGGGGATGGAATTGCTGCACTTTTAAATATAGGTGAAGTAGAAAGCCGAGGATTTGAAACAACTTTAGTCGGCGATTTATCAGCGCACTGGACCGTAACGGCTAACTACGCATACAACGATACGCAAGTGGTAGACGGCGTAACGGGTGATACGCTTTCAAATACATTTGGAGATGGTTCGCGCTTTGCTAATGCACCACGCCACCAGGCAGGTTTATGGACTCGCTACGCAATTGATTCAATTGACTCATCAATTGCCTTTGGTGCAAATTACGTAAGTGAGCAACTTAGTACAAGTGGTCAAAAAGTAAAACCATTTACCGTATTTGATATGAGCTGGACGAGTCGCTTTGACGACGTATTACTGAGTGTAAATATTAATAACCTGTTTGATAAAGAATACGCGGTTAGTGGATTTAGTGAGCGAAACGGTCACTTTCCTGGCAGCCCTCGTGAAATTATTGGGCAAATAACCTACAAGTTTTAATACTTATTAGCGCGAGAGTCACTCGCGCTTTGTTTTAAGTATCGCCTTGCACCTTTTTATCACTATTAAATTTAGCGCCTTCTTGAGTAGTGTTAATAGCCGTAATAGGGAAGGGGATTACAATACCTTCTTTTTTATAGCGTTTATGCAGGGCTTTTATAAAAGCAGATTTAACCCAAAAGCGATTAAAGTATTCTTTAGCTCTAAGCATTACCGTAAAGTTAATGCTTGATCTATCAAAGGTATGAAAAACCACAAAGGTATTGTAATCATCAACGCCCCATTCGTGTGAAATAAGTATTTCGCGAGCCACTTCAAGTGTTACTTGCTCAACAAACTCTAAATCTGAATCGTAATGCACACTTATATCAACAGGTACGCTTAGCTCTTTTTCAGGGTAAAAGTAATTAATAATACGCGATTTAGATAATTGGCTATTAGGTATAATAATCATATTGTTAGGTAGCATTTTAACCCATGTAGATCGCCAGCCTATATGATCTACAAAGCCTTGCTCCTTAGATTCAAGCTCAATAAAATCACCCACCCTCATAGGTTTATCTATTACTAGCTGCACGCCAGAAAAAAAGTTTTCGAGGGTAGGTTGCAAAGCAAGAGCAACAGCCAGAGACGTAATACCTAACGAGGCAATAATAGGCGTAATAGAAATACCTAGCGTGCCCATTAATACCAGTAATCCCACTGACGATAATGTAACGCGTATCACGCCTTTAATTATGCTTTTTGAATTAAAAACCACGGCTGATTGTTTACCATAGTAATTAATAGTGCCAATAATAAAGCGGTCTAAAAACATAATAAGTGCAAGCAGCGCTAATACAATATTAATGCTATTAAAAGGGATCTGCTGAGAAATAGAAGTACTAATAATGAAGGTGTCGTGCTCTAAAATGGTGAGTAGCACAATAATTGTGCACAGTGTTAGCGGCTTAGATATTGACTCTATTAGTAAAGTATCGAATATAAATTTGGTTTTTGAAGTCCATTTTTTTAGCCAGTACATTACAAAAAAACGAATTAAAAACAGTAGTATAGCTATAAGTAAAAAGGAGGACGCTGCGCTTAACCAAGGTGTGCTGTTAGAAAATTCCAGCGCTTTATTTAGCATAACTTAAACCTGTTCAATATAGTTTTATATATTGCAGCAAGTTATGTACCTTTGTTTGGGTAAAGTAGCTGCCGAGTTTAGTCGGCAGCAAATATTATACTTTTTTGGCTAACCACATACCGCCTAGTACGGCTGCAAAAAATAATAAAAACTCCATTTTAAGAGACACCAATTGAACCAAACCAGGCCCTGGGCATATACCACTTAAACCCCAGCCTAAACCAAAAAGTACTGAGCCGATAATTAAGCGCGCATCAATATTTTTTAAATTACTTAAATTAAACGTTCCTGAAATAAGTGGCTTTTCTTTTTTTGCAACCCATAACCATGTAAACATCATTATTAGCATGGCAACAGCCATCACTATAATTAAGCTTGCGTCCCATTGGTTTCCATAGGTAAGAAAGTTAATCACTTTAGCGGGGTTTGTCATCCCGCTAATAATAAGTCCTAAGCCAAATATAAAGCCTATAACAACCATCATAATTGCTTTCATTATTTATCCTACAAGGTTTGCTGTAATGAAGGCGACAAGCATAAATGTGCATGTTGCAACCCAAGAGCGAGCAGAAAAGCGCGACATGCCGCACACACCATGGCCACTTGTGCACCCATTAGCTAAAGTTGTACCAGCGCCAACTAAAAGCCCTGCAACAACAATAAGCCAAGGCGGTAATTGCAATTCGCCTTCTAATAAAGATGGCGCAAATACCCTTACAGCGACTCCTGCCAACAACAACCCTAAAATAAAGTATAACTGCCAACGAGAGTCTGAATTTGCTTTAGCGAATACAGATTTAACAATGCCTGATATACCCGCAATTTTTCCGTATAAAACCAGTAATAACGTACACGCTATACCTATTAATGCACCGCCTATTGCAGCCGATACTGGGGTGAATTCTGTTATCATTTTTAAATTTCCCAAACAATAGAAACGCCTAAACCGGTTTGTTTCATTTCGATTGATAATTGTTGATTAGGCGCTAAGTAGTTAGCACCCGTTACTTTTTTTGCTGGCGAATAAAAAGCCATAGCGTTTAATTGTACCTTGTTGGTAAAAGAATGGCTAAAGCCAGTAGTAAAATGCCACTCTTGAACACCCGGGGCTAAAATATTTAATATAACTTGAGAAGAAGGAATAGGCTGCTCGGTGTAAGACACCCCAAAACGAATTTTTTGTTGCGATGTACGCTGCCACTGATAGCCAAGCTTATAAATAGTCATATCGTTCCAGCCAAACCCAGCGCCGGCGTTAGCTCCTAAAGGCGCTGACATCAAGTTATTGACTGGATTTGCAATACTTTTTACTTCGCTGTAATTTATTTTTTGCCAATCAAATACAACCTGATTACTTGGGGTAAGCTTGTAGGCTGCGCCAAGTTGAAACGAACTTGGCAGATCAAATCCGCCTTGCTCTGCAAATAAACCTTTATAGCTATCAAACTCTTGCATAGACACTGATGAGCGGTAACTTGCCCCCCAGCTTAATGACGAATTTATATCTTGGCTAATACCCAGTTGAATGCCTAGGCCTGTGCTTGTATCGGTGCCATTATTTGTAAGCGCTTCTGGTGATTGCGAAAAAGGAGCAAAGTTTCCAAGCCCTTGCGCTTCAAACTGTTGCACCACGTAAATAGGGGATACACCAAGGCGTGTTTGTTCATTCAACTTATAGCTTACTGTTGGGCTAATAAAGAGTTGTTTTAAATCAACGCCCGTCGTACCAGCGTAAAAAGTCCCCTCAGGAGAGGATTCTGCGCCGTACTCGGTATTCATACCGCCGTTGCCATACACTAATAAGCCAATATTTACTTTTTCATTTAATTGATGGCCAATAGCAAACTCTGGAATTGCAAATACAGTGTTGTCGCTTTTTTGTGTTTTTGCTTCAAGATAAAATGCGCCAGGGTAAAAAGTATCTACTTTTGATGCAGTATATTTTCGTTCAGGTGAAAAAAGCTCTAAGCCCAGAGATAGCTCTGTTCCATTAGGTAAAAAGGTTGCTGGATTATTAGCGCCAGACATTAATTCTTCTGACAGCGCTACACCTGCGCCAGCCATACCTTTGTGGGTCATGCCATAGCCGTGAGTAAAATAACCATTAGTAGCAAATGCACTGAACGAACCTAACGTACACGTTAAAGCTAAACCTGAAATTAACTGTTTTTTCATTTTAGTAAATACATAAAGTTGGAATGGGCGGACAATAGCTAATTTTTGATATTCTAAAAAGGAATTTAAATAGATTAGTTATAATAAAAGGTAATACGGCAATAGTTATAAAGCTAAAATAAATGAGCGTAGATTGCTATTCAATCTTAGCTTAAGTTAAAAGGTTCGCTAACGTATTGAGTTATAGCGATATTTAAGTATGCAATCGGTAGCTATACACTTTGGTATTAAAAGTGTGCAGGTAAAAGGAGGGTTTACGTATCAACAGCAGTTTAAAATATATTTATTAGTTAATGTTTAGCTCATCCAAACAATCACTCTTAAATAACGCCATGGTATGTAAAAGCAAAGCGGCGATTAATATCACCGCTTTTAAAAATTACATAGATTCGAGCGTTTTACCGCGTGTTTCTTTAATGTATTTAACAACAAAAAATATGCTTATAAGTGCCGATAACGCATAAAAGCCATAAGCGCCTGCAAGTCCAATGTTAGCCAGCATAATAGGGAAGGTCATGGTAATTGCAAAGTTAGCAATCCACTGCGCACTAGCAGCAACGGCAAGGGCAGCACCACGAATACGGTTATTAAACATTTCGCCCAATAATACCCATACAATTGGGCCCCAACTTAAGCCAAAAAATACCACAAATAAGTTAGCCATAATAAGCGCAAAAGTACCCATGTTATCGCTAAGGGCAAGTTTGCCTGCTTCATCAAGGCCTGCACTGCCAAATATATAAGTAAGCGCGCTTAAGCTGATAAACATACCAATACTGCCTACAAGCAACAGTGGTTTACGGCCAACTTTGTCAACTAGGGCAATGGCAATAAAGGTCGATACAATATTAGTAGTACCTGCGAGCACATTTATAAATAGCGATTGCGATTCATCAAACCCAGCGGCCTGCCAAAGCTCAGAGCCGTAATAAAACACCACGTTAATACCCACAAATTGCTGAAACACACTCAGCGCCACACCCACCCAAACAATTGGGTGTACTTTTTTACTGCCATCAATAAATAAATCACGAATACTTGGATTTGTATCGCTGTGCAATGAGCGTTTTACATCGCTTATTTGCGCATCAACATTGTCGTTCGATATTTTACTAAATACCGCTTTTGCATCGCCTACTTTACCTTGCGCCACTAAATAACGAGGCGACTCAGGAATAAACAAAACACCCACTAAAAACAGTACAGCAGGCACAAGCTCAGCCCAAAACATCCAGCGCCAAGCGGCTATATCAAGCATTAAAATATTTTGCGCGCTGCCTGCTGCATCAGCAATTAAGTAGTTACTTAAAAAAGCAGCAAATAAACCCAATACAATAGCGAGTTGTTGCAATGTAGCTAAACGACCACGTAGTGCTGGTGGCGCAACTTCTGCAATATAAGCTGGCGCTAATACCGATGCAGCACCAATACCTAAACCACCAAATAAACGGTAAAAAATAAACTCCGCAGAGCTTTCGCTAATGCCCGAACCAAATGCACTAATGGCAAAAATAATCGCGGTGATGATCATAATTGCACGGCGACCAAACTTATCAGCCAGCGGCCCCGCAGCCAGCGCACCTAGGGCGCACCCTAGTAACACAGACGCTACATTAAAGCCCGTAGCTACACTGCTTGAATTAAATGCATTACCGAGTGCCGACACCGTGCCGTTAATAACGCCCGAGTCAAAACCAAATAAAAAGCCACCAATAGCAGCAACGGCAGAGATAAAAATTACGTAAAAAAGTGAGCACGTGTTTGATGTGTGCGCCGAGCTATTATTCCTCGGCGATAAAGATGATGTCATGATTGTGTGTCCTGATTTTTATTATTGTGTACTGTACTATATTGAAGCGCTTGGATCTGCGTAATTTAAACGAATTTTATCTGGGCTAATTCTTTCATAACTAATATTAAAATTATTATTTAATACTTCTAATAAGCCCTTAACATCGCCTGTTTTAAACATACCAGCGACTTGTACCCTTGTTAAACGCTCATCATCAGAAAGCTCAAAGTCTATATTCGTATATCGACTAATCTCGGCCATGGCATCGGCAAGAGATTCGCCTCTAAAAATAAGGCTTCCTTTACGCCAAGAAAGACTAGCCGCTACATCTATAGGGTCTACTTTTTCAACGTGCTTAGCTATTTTACCTTTGAAACTTAAATCGAGCTTTTCACCTTTAGAAACTGCTGTAGAGTTATTTGATAAATATTTACCAAGCTTATTTGTTCCATTTTTTTGGAGGTTTGATGGTTGCGAACTAGTTTGTTCGGCAACAAGCACTTTGCCATCAGTGACTATTAACTCTATTTGTTTTTTACCCACTTCAACATTAAACGCAGTGCCTACTGCCTGAATAACTTTATCACCAGCAATAACACTTAAAGGCCGTGTCTTATCATGCGCCACATTTATATGTATCTCGCCCCGCAGTAAGTTAATTACTCGAGAGTCTCGGGTATATCTTATTTGTACAAAGCTATTAGTATTTAATGTGATTTCACTTTTATCTGGCAAAATTATGTCTTTGCTTTCACCTACACCCGTTTGAAAGTTAAGTTGCTTAGCGACAACAGCTGACTGATTAACGGGATAAAAAAATGAAAAATTAAATGCTTCTTGAAAAAAGCTAAGTGCAACAGCCAATAAAACAGAAGCGGCCGTTGCACCTAACCACACAGGGAGGCGTTTTTGTCTAGATTGTGATTGCGGGAATAGATCAGATAAGCGGCTAAGTTCACCCATCTTGTCCCATAGGTGTGCAACTTCAAGCAATACTTCGACGTTTTTATATGACTGAGCTAACCATAGCTGCAATGCGTCTTTTTCGGGTTTAGTTAAACCTCTATCGAGCTTGGCAAGCCATTCACTAGCACAATCAAGGCGTGCGTCTTCGACGGCCTTATTATTTCGTTCGCTTATATGGTGGACATTACTCATGACTACCTCCAGCACTTTTTTGTGAAGAAGAGTTCGGTTTGCCATACACACTTTTTTCAGATTGACGCATAAACTGCGTACAACGTTTTACGCCGGTTGCTATATGTTTTTCCACGGTACTTTCACTAAGGTTTAATTGAGCAGCAATTTCTCGCTGCGAATAACCATACACTTTTTTTAATACAAACACTTTACGGCATTGAACAGGCAAAAGCCTGACAGCTTCACAAAAATTTGAAAATTCGCAATCGGTTAGCGCATTTTCGTACATTTCGTCTTTCTGATGTTCTGCTAAGAGTTGCTCTAATGCTTCCATGTTGTCGATACTATCGACTAGTCGTATATTGGCTTGCTTTTGATAATCGAGCGCTAGGTTACGCGCCGTTTTATAAATAAAAGATTTTGGTGAGCTAATGTTTTCAGTGTTTTTTATTTGACAAATTCGCACGTAAGTTTCTTGCACAATGTCTTCAATTTCATGTGGAGGTACTATGCGTGCCACTACATTTGAGAGACCTTTGCGCGAGGCCAGATAAGCCTTATAAAATAGTGTGTCTTTTGTCATTGAGTGTGTGTCTCGTGTGTGTGTGGTTTTGGCAATTGTTGTTATTGTTTTGCCATTACAGCTTAAGACGATTGGTAATAAAAAATCCGCTACTCAATTTTAAAATAAATTGTTTTTCTATTTGTAAAATTGCAGGCACTATCAATCCTTGTTGTTAAAAGCTTGTAATTTGAATACCAAGTGTACTACAGTTTTTCAAATTATTAACACGTATAGGCTAGCTCTATAATTATACGTGTTCATATAACCAATTAATTAATATAAAAATATATTTAACTTTTTTAGTTGAAACCCCACAACATTTTTTTTGCACACCAAAAAATAATAAAGGTTTAGTAATAATAAGTATGGCTAGTCAAAAAAATAAATTATTTGAAAAAAATAAAAAATATTTATGGAGGAAAATAAAAAGTCACTCGTCTTCATTCTGTGTATGGCCAAAAACTATACGCATGGAATGTATACATTTGCCACTTTGTTTACCGCTATATGTGCTTGTTTTTAGCTTAGTCACCACAGAGGTGAAAGCGAGCTCGGTGGACGAAAAAGCAATGTTTAACATTCCTCGACAAAGGGCCGATTTATCGCTAATAAACTTTGCCGAGCAAGCCGATATTACTTTGCTTTTTCCGTTGGATAAAATTCAACAGTTACAAACAAATACTATTACTGGCGAGTATTCAATAATAAATGCATTACAGATTTTACTCGACAGTACCGGCTTGCAAATGCAAGTTAGCGAAGATGGGCAAATTTCTATTTTAATAGACCCTAGCTTCGAGAGAACTGACAACATGGCTAACTATAAAAAAAATGGCGTGTCGAGTGCTGTACTAGCTGTATTAAGCACAATGGCAACCCTTCCTGCAGTTGCAGAAACAGCAGTACAAGATCCAGAAATAATAGAAGTACGCGGAATTAGAGGCTCGCTTGGTCGAGCCATGGATGCAAAAAGAGAAGCCGGTGGCGTGGTTGATTCCATTTCAGCGGAAGACATTGGTAAATTTCCTGATACAAACTTAGCCGAGTCTTTGCAACGTATTACTGGGGTTTCAATAGACCGTTCAGGCGGCGAAGGGCAGCTTATTACGGTGCGTGGTTTTGGCCCGCAGTTTAATACTGTACTAGTAAACGGACGCCAAATGGCATCAGAGAATCAAAGCCGTGCATTTAGCTTTGATACCATTGCATCAGAATTGGTTAAAAGCCTAGATGTATTTAAAACCTCAACGGCCACTATGCAATCTGGTGGTATTGGCTCAACAGTAAACGTTAATACGGCACGTCCATTTGCGATTAGTGGCTTTAAAATAGCGGGTAGTGTTAAAGGTATTTACGATGAAAATAGCGAAGAAACCACACCAGAAATTTCAGGGTTAATTAGTAATACATTTAATGATGACACACTGGGTTTGTTGTTTGCTGTGTCTCGTCAAGAACGCGAAACACGCTTAAACCAAGCTCAAGTAGATGGATGGCTCGAAAACGTCGGTGTTTCAAACCCGCAAACTCAAAGTGGGCAAGCTTACAGTGGTAATATATTTTCGCCACGCAATTACGATCACAAAGTTACTACAGAAACACGCACACGAACTAATGCCAACTTAGTTATTCAGTATGCCCCATCAGATGATTTAGTGATTACTGCTGACGCACTTTACTCCGATTTTGATGTAGAGGCCGATACAACTTCATACGGGCACTGGTTTACAGCACCAAACTTAGAAGGCTTTGGTGATGCAGCAGGCCCAACTGTTGATGAAAATGGCACTGTGGTTGATTTATATCAAGAGGTAGGCCTTGCCACCGATATGCACGCTAAAAAGTTTGATCGTTTAACCAACTCTAGCGCATTAGGTTTAAACTTTGATTGGCATGTAAACGATAACTTAAATATGAAGTTTGATTTGAGCCACTCAAAAGCCGAGCGTGAGGCTAATAATGGCGGTGGCGATCAGCTATCGTTGATTGGCTATGCTAACCGAGTGCGCTTTGAAGTAGACGGTGGCATTTTGCCTTACGCCAGTGAATTTGCCTCAGCTAACCCTAATATTTACAGTGGCCAACAAGAACTGAATGGTGTGGCTTACGATCCAGGGGTAACGCCTGATGGAGTGTCTAATCATTTAGATACAGCAAATAGCCGAGCACATGTAATGCTCCGCCGTGGTTGGGCTGTTGAGGATACTGTTGATCAATTTCGCTGGGATAGTGTATGGAATAACGAAGGTACATCGGGGTTAATCGCGGTTAAATTTGGTGCCATGTACTCAACTGAAACTAAGAACCTAGATCGTTGGGATAACGAAGGCGTTGGTATTCATTGTACTTTTTGTGGTTACCCAGATGCTCCGAGCATGGACGGCTTAGCGCAGTTTGTATTTGATGCTGGAGATGACTTTTTAGGCGATGTAAGTGGTAGCGGACGTATGCCGACATCATGGCTAGCACACGACGGGGAAGCTAACTTTGCATACCTAGAGCAAATTGCAGCTGCAAACGGGCAAGTTATCAGCTTTGATGCTGTTAAGCGTAACAAATCGTTTGAAATCACCGAAGATACTTTTTCATTCTATACTGAATTTGATTTTGAGGCCGAGCTTGCAGGCATGCCATTATACGCATCTGCTGGGTTTAGATATGAAAGTACCGATGTAAAAGTAAAAGGCACAGATGAGCCAGTTAGCGCGCTAACTATTTTAGATAAAACCGAGATGTTGGCTAACTTTGGTGCAGTAAAAAATATTTCATCAAGCTCAGATTACGAAGCTATTTTGCCTAACTTTAGTGTAAAGCTTGAAATTAATGACGATTTGATAGCCCGTGCTGCCGTATCACAAACGATAACGCGCCCAACGCTCGATAGTATGTCGCCAGTGACTGTTATCGAAACTACTCGCCAAGGTGGCAACTTAACATCAAGCTCAGGTAATCCTGCACTTGAACCATTTACCTCAGATAACTTAGATTTATCACTAGAGTGGTACTACGCCGACGCAAGTTACTTATCAGCTGGTTACTTTAGAAAAAACGTTGCTAACTTCATTATAAACACCACTGAAGACTTAACGTTCGAGCTTGCTGGTGGTGGGTTACTTACAGACCCTTCTACAGGCAATGATGTAGATAACTCTGATGCTGCCGACTCTACAGCCGTGTTTACCAATACGTTACCAAATAATAGCGAGTCGGCAATTGTTGACGGCTGGGAGCTGGCTCTACAGCATAGCTTTGATAGTGGCTTTGGCTTTATGGTTAATGCAACGTTTGTTGATAGTGATGCAGAATTAGACCCAGCAGATATAACGCAGGTATTTGCATTAACGGGTTTAAGCGATTCTTACAATGTGGTTGGTTTTTATGAAAATGGGCCATTTCAGGCGCGTTTAGCTTATAACTGGCGTGACAGTTTTGTACAGTCGCTTACGCAGTTAAATGGTGATGGTGTCACTATAGTGGAAGACTATGCACAACTCGATGCCAGTGGAAGCTATGATATTACCGAAAATGTATCGGTGTTCTTTGAAGGTATAAACTTAACCGAAGAATACGTACACAAACGTGGTCGCTTTTCTAATCAATTACTAATGGTTGAAGATAGCGGGCGACGTTTTGCGTTAGGTGTTCGTGGTAGTTTCTAACTTAAATAATAAAAGTGGCTTTTACATTTAGTAATAGCCACTTTTTAAATATGCCTTTATAGGTAACAAGTATGAACCAGCAAAATAAAAAAATAAAAACAGTGGTTGTCGTTGGTGGCGGTATAGCGGGCTGGCTAACAGCAGGTCGATTAGCGGCACATCATAAGAGTAATACGCCCGATGGTCTTAATGTTGTGCTAGTTGAATCACCAAATGTACCAATTATAGGTGTTGGTGAAGGCACTTGGCCCACCATGCGCAGTACATTAATAGCACTTGGTATTAGCGAAACCGATTTTATACGCGAGTGTGAGGCAAGCTTTAAGCAAGGTGCAAAATTTGCCAAATGGGTGGATGGCAGCGATGATGATTTTTATTATCACCCATTAGTTCTGCCGCAGGGCTTTTCAAAAACTGATATGGCAGGGCATTGGTTAAATAACACAGCTGAGTTAACTTCTTTTTCAAACGCAGTGTGTTATCAAGAAGCTATTTGTGAGCAAGGACTTGCCCCTAAAACAATTTGTACACCAGAATATGCTGCTATAGCCAATTATGCCTACCATTTAGACTCTGCAAAATTTGCTGTTTTTTTACAAAAACACTGTACGCAGCAGCTTGGCGTTAAACATATTTTAGCCGATGTAACGCAGGTCAATAGTGCTAAAAATGGCGATATTGCAAGCGTTACCACAAAACAACAAGGTGAAATTAGCGGTGATTTATTTGTCGATTGCACCGGCTTTTCATCATTGTTATTAGGCGAGCATTACAAGGTTCCCTTTAAGCCCTGCGATGACGTGCTGTTTATTGATACCGCCTTAGCAGTGCAAGTCCCTTATGAGAATGAAGATGAGAGCATTGCGTCTCACACAATTTCAACAGCGCAAGAAGCGGGTTGGATTTGGGATATAGGTTTACAGCACCGCCGTGGTGTAGGTTACGTATATTCGAGTAAATATAGTACAGAAGCGCGAGCCAGAGAAAAACTCAAAGAATATGTAGGCGATAAAATTGATTCGCTCACCATCAGAAAAATCCCTATTAAAAGTGGTCATCGCTCACACTTTTGGCAAAACAACTGTGTTGCAGTTGGGCTTTCGGCTGGCTTTTTGGAACCGCTTGAAGCTTCTGCATTGGTATTAGTAGAAATGTCAGCGCAAATGATCAGCGAACAACTCCCCCACACCCGCGATATTATGGATATTACCGCCAAGCGCTTTAATGAGACGTTTAGTTATAGGTGGGGGAAAATAATCGACTTTTTAAAGCTACACTATATTTTATCAACCCGTGACGATAACGCATTTTGGAGCGATAACAGAAACCCAAAAACGATTCCTCAAAGCCTACAAGATCTAATGAAATTATGGCAATACCGCGCCCCTGCTGACCACGACTTTACAAGTAACAATGAGGTGTTTCCAGCGGCGAGTTATCAATATGTTTTATATGGTATGGGCTTTAAAAGTGACTACAGCACAACTGCCTATATGCTTAAAGACACTGCTTTTGCTAAAAGTCAGTTTGATAAAAATAAAAGCATGATAAACCAAGCAGTCACTAACTTACCTAGTAACCGAGAATTGTTAAATAAAATTAAGAATCATGGCTTTAGCACTATTTAGCTTAAAAATTTACACATAAAAACAATAAAGAGACACGCATGGAAAATTTAGTCGCATTAGAGCAAAGTGCTCATCAGCATATAAAAATAGACACACAAAAAGCACAATCACACGCTGAAAACATTAATATGATTCCTGTTGTTATGGCGGAACTTAATCAAATTGCCGTTCAGCAGCCTATAGTTTTTGCAAAAAACTCAGAAACAGGGGAGTTTACACTCAATGCTTTATTAGGCTTTGAGCAACATGAGAACTTGTTTTATCAGAACTCGCAGTGGCAGGGCGTGTATTTACCGCTTCAATTACAGCGTCAGCCATTTTTTGTTGGTGATACTCATGCGCAGCAAACTCAATACCCTGTGTGTATTAATTTAAATAGCCCAGCAGTCGTTAATAATCGAGCGCAAAGCCAGAATAATTTAGAACCAATTTATACCCAAAGCGCAGAAGAAAGTAGCTATTTCAAACAAATAAAGCAGTGTTTAGGGCATTTATTACAAGGCGAAATAGACAATAAAAAGTTAATTGATACCTTGTTACAGTATGAGTTACTGCAGCCATTATCGCTTGAGGTAACGTTTCAGAACAGTCAAAAAATAAAGTTAAACGGCCTATACATTATTAACCAAGAAAGACTCGCACAACTTAATAGTGATCAAATTACGCTTTTACATCAAAGCGCTTTATTACCCGCTATTTATACTGTTATAACCTCACTTGGCCAAATATACCCATTGATAGAGCGTAAAAATGCAGTGCTTAATTTAGCCGATGATTGATTTTAAACTAAACGAAAATACGGCGTTACACATACATACTGTAGGGGAAGAGAAAACCCCAATTATTGTTATTGATGATTTTGTAAATAATGTAGATGCGCTTATTAATTTTGCTGTGTTTTCTCAAAGTGCTAGAGAATCGTTTTGCGCACAAGAAAGTGATTTTTACCCAGGAGTAAGAAAAGCCGCACCGCTTAGTTATATCGAGCGGTTAAAAGCGCTTGCGCCAATTATTAATTCGCACTTTGATATGGCGGATAAAAGCGAGTTTGATGTAATTCTTTCTGCTTTTTCAATTGCATGCACTGAGCCTGATAAGCTCAGGCCAATACAAATGCTCCCTCATTTTGATACACCTAATATGAATCAACTTGCTATGGTGCACTTTTTATGTGATGAAACTCATGGTGGCACTTCATTTTATAAGCATAAATCCTTAGGGTATGAACGTATAACAAAAGAGCGGCTTATGCTTTATAGACAAGCTATTAAGCAACAAGCCATGGCGCAAAAGCTTCATAAAAATCCACAATATATAAATGGAAGTACAACTTTGTTTGAGCAAGTTTACAGAGTAGAGGCAAAGCTAAATCGCGCAGTTATATACCCAAGTAACTTATTGCATTCCGGTAATATAAACGCGTCTAATGGTTATGCCTGCGACCCAGTTAATGGGCGTTTAACTATTAGTAGCTTTGCTGTTTTACGCTAGCTTTTTTATTACCGACTAAAACTCTCAAAGTACTCTTTTTACAGCTCTATAGTGAGTGCTTTAGGGCGAATGCCTTGTACTAGGTTGTATACCTCTTCTTATGTGTAACCTGTCGAGTTTAAAATAAGTGCAGCGACCAACCCTGTGCCGCAGGTGCCACCTTTGCAATGTATGGCAATGGTTTGTTTTTGTTGTATGGCTTGTAATATGTCGCTTTTTACATTTAGTGCTTATTGACTCTACATTATTTTGATATGGCAACTATAAGCATTACCGATTACAAGTTTAAGATTGAATAATAAGCATAAATACTAGATACTGTTTTTATATACAGTTATGGCGATATTATGAAAAAAGAATTACCAGCAAAATACTATTTAGCGCATTTTAGAGAGCTTATTGAGTTTGTAACTAGTAAATGTATGCATTTACTTGAGCCTAAACATAGTGAATTTATTAGTAAAATTAACCAGCTAGATGAACAAAGCCAGTGCATGTTGGCGCGTGTGTACTCGCGAAAGCCTTATTTGGTGCAGGCGCAATCGCTTAATTATGAAGAAATAACATCACCGCATCAGGCTATTTATACGCTTAAAAAAGCCGATATTTTATTTGAGCCAAACGAGCAGCATTATTCGCAGCTTTTAGCGCACTTAACCAAACCTTCTTTGGTTGAGTTGCTAAGTAATTACGACGAGCAAATAAGCTTTAAAAAGAGCGCCGGTAAAGGCGCGCTGGTGGATATTGCGCGTGAGTTTTTTAAAGCATGCCCACAAGAGCTTGCGCCACTTTATAGCCAGTATGTAATTAATAACCGCAGTGATTACTACGAGTATTTTGAGTTTTTATTTGCAGGCAAACTAAGCAGTGGAGATGTGAATCATCAAAATCGTTTTGTAATGCGAGACTTAGGCTTAACCGCTACACGCGAAGGGCACAGTGAGAGCTTGTCACGCTTTGAAACACTTGACGAAGCGCAATCAAACTATTTATTAAACCGTTACCGGTTAGCATTTAAAAATATAACAGATGAGAGCGACTATGTTGCTTTAGCGTCACAGGTTTTAGTGCAAGCTGCACATGGTGCAATAGCCGTTGCATTAAAAAATAAATTATTAGTTAGGCTTTATAGGCAGCTAAAAGCAGTTGATAGCGAACTTGCTTTTAGCTTACTAGAAGGGTGCGCGGATGATAGCGAAGCACAAGAAATTCAAATAAGAGAGCAATACAGGCTTGGCAATAAAGAGTGGGTAAAAGCTCGATTAGAAGCCATTATCGAAAACCCGCTCACTGATGATTTACTGTATTTTGCTGACGATTTTTTAATGCGTAAGTTTAATAAAAAAACACGTTCTCGTTTAAGTGCCATGCTTGCCGATACTCAGTGCGTGCTAGAAATAGATGAACTGTACCGAGGTGAAGTAGAGCAGGGCGTAAACGATTATTATACTCGCCAAGGTATGCAGGTATTTAATACCGAAAACACGCTTTGGCAAAGTTTGTTTGGTTTGGTATTTTGGCATGAGCTATTTGTGGAGTCGCCTTATCCGCCATGCAATGAGTTTGATATTTATCCGCAAGTATTAAGGCTTGGTAATTTTTATGAAGCGCAGCAAATACAGATAAATGAGCGCTTAGCAAAGTGCCAAACGTCGCAAGCATTGCTTAATTTAGTATGCAAAAATGCAGCGCAATACTTTGATCAGCCCAATGGCTTATTTAGATGGCGCAGCAATTTATTAGAGCCACTAGAAGCGCTTATTTTAAACAGCCCACTTGAGGCACTAATTGCGCACTTAGCAGCCATGAGTAAACATTATTTACAGCTAAAAGACGGTTACCCCGATTTAATGGTCATTAATAATGGCCAAGTACACTTTGAAGAGGTAAAAGCCCCAGGCGATAAGCTTAGGCGCAACCAATTAACCACCATAGATAATTTAAAAAATGTGGGCTTTACGGTACATATTGCCGCAGTTAAGTGGTTTGTAGACCCAAACCGTGTTTACAGCGTAGTTGATATAGAAACCACGGGCGGCTTAAAAGGCGGCAACCGAATTACCGAAATTGGCATTGTTAAAGTGCAGCACGGTAAAGTCATTGATACTTGGACAAGCTTAGTTAACCCCGAGCGCCATATACCTGGCTTTATTACGTCATTAACCGGTATTAGCGACAGTATGGTTTACAACGCGCCTGTATTTGTCGATATAGTTAAGCCGCTATTAGATAAACTCGCAGGCAGTATTTTTGTAGCCCATAACGTTAATTTTGACTACGGCTTTATTAAAAAAGAGTGCGAGATGGCAGGGCACTTTTTTAAAATGCCAAAAATGTGCACCGTGGTTGAATCGCGCAAAGCGTTTAAAGGCTTAAAGTCGTATTCGCTTGGTAACCTTAGTGCGCATTTTGATTTAAATTTAACCAGCCATCACCGCGCATTGGCCGACGCAACCGCCACTGCCGAGCTGTTATTGCTGATACAAAATAGTGAAACGCAAACGCCGTAGGGTATTGGCTTACCTTTAAGTATTTGAAATTTAGTTAATAAGTGATTTTATTGTAATTTTTTAATTTATTTTGGAATAAAGTGTTTTTGTAAATCGTCTTCTTTATGTCAATCCGACAAACTAGAGGACAAAACAATGACTAAATTAAATAAAATTGTAAGCGTAATGATGTTAAGCGGTGTGTGTACTTTTACAGGTGCAGTGCACGCCGCTGATATTGAAATATCTCAGTCAACGTCGGCGCAGCAACAAACATCTACATCTATTGCGCTTTCACAAAACGGTTTAACAGCCAGTGGTAGCAATGATACAAACGCATCTAGCAATACACAAGTAACGGCTGATGACTCGCAAAATACAGATTCAACGGCAAATAATACACAAACCCCAGCGCAAGAAAGCAGCGAGGCCGCAGAGCCTGCAAATTCATTAGTGGCCTCTGGCAGCTCATCTTTAAATAACGCATTGAACGCATCGGCATCGTCTTTAAATGCCACAGGCAATACCACAGTCAATACAGCACTTGATGTAACCGCGCAGTTAACCTCATCGGCGGGTAATTTAACGACTGCAGTGAGCCAATCGTCATTACTTGGACTTACCTCTGATCAAGCCGCTCAGCCAGATACTACCGATACACCAACAAATGCCTCTTTACTTTCAAATGTGAGTAGCTCTACAGATTCAGTAACACAAGCTGATGCAACAAATGCGCTTAATGCGGGTGAGCTTACAAACCAATTAGCAATTACTAATACGGCTGAAAATTCAGTGAGCTCTGCACTGCAAGTAGGTGATGCAATTAATACCAGTAATGAAGTTGTAAGCAGTGTTCAGCAATCTTTAATTGCCAGCGTGCAAGATAGTACGGTTAGCAGTTTACAAAGCACGGTACAGCAAAGTGTTAGCGGGCAGGTGAGTGCAGCGGTCACTGATCAAATTAGTAACGATGTAGCACTTAGCACTGCAAGTGAAGTAGTTACCAACATTACTAACGATTTAGACCTAGGTCTTTAATACGCCCTAAGCGTGTTTGCACAAATGCCGAATAGGGAAACCTATTCGGCCTGTTGGAGAATAAATATGAAAGCAGTTATAACCGCCACATTGTGTGTTTTTAGTGCCCAAGCGGTGCTTGCACAAACCAACCACGTTAAAACAGCTGAGCAAAATAAACCGTTTAAAAGTAGCTTTGAAGTCAATGCAGATGCAGAAGTTGGGGTATTAAGTAACTCGGCGCTCTCTGTTCAGGAGCTTGACGATATTTCGTCGCAAAGCGACAGCGGCATAAAAACCGCAGCCGGTGTTAATGCAAAATGGCAATTAACCAAAGGCACTAAATTAACTTCAAGCTACCGGTTTGAACAACAAGACTACGATGAATTTGATCAATACGATTTAGACCTTCATCAATATGGTTTAGATGGCAGCTACAGCTTTAATAGCCATGAGGTAGGAGTTCGTTACGATGGCGCAAAAGCAAATGTAGATGGCGAACCATTTTTACATTTTAATCAAGCTAGTGCTTACTATGGCCACTTTTTAAACCCACATACGTATTTGCGTATGAGCATAAAAACCAAAGCTAAACGTTTTGCTACTGCAAAAGCACGTAATGCCGATGGTGTAGGTGCCGATGTAGCGCTTTATCATTTTATAAATAATGGCCAAACCATGCTAATGGCAGCGCTAAGTGCCGATAAAGAAAACGCCGACGACAACCAATACGACTTTAACGGTTACGGCTTTACTACTAAAGTTACGCACAAATTTACGGCCTTTAATGTGGCTAACAAAGTAGGGGCTGGCTGGCGTTATCAAAATAAAGATTATGATGAGCAAACAACGGATGATTTTTTGAGCAAATACCGTCGCGAGATGAGCACCGAAATGTAGTCAATGCGTTTTATAACCTAGCTGTGTTTGAGCACGTAACACTAATAGCCGAGGCTGAATATGGCGATTACCAATCAAAGCTTAGTAGCAATACCTATACTCAGTCGGTTTTATCGGCGTCAGTTAAAGTGCACTTTTAGGTGGGTAAATGGCGCCATAACCAAAGGTGGCGTCTTTGCCTTGCTCGCCTAAATCGACGGCCAGCGAAGTAAGCTCGTTAAGTGCTTTAGTTTTATTATTACCATGCTTTAACAATAAACAACTTAATGCCGCGCTTACATGCGGCGCCGCCATTGACGTACCCGACTCCCTCCCAAATTTTCCATTACTTTGGCTTGTAACAACATTTACACCAAGGGCTGTAAAGTCTATGTAATCGCCTTTATTTGACCATCTATAAATGTGGTTTTTTGAATCAATAGCACTTACCGCTATCACGCTTTTATATGCACCTGGGTATAACGGCTGCGACGCCGGACCTTGATTACCCGCAGCAGCTACAATTAATACGTTTTGTTTTATTGCTGCAGTAATACTTGCTTCTAAAATTGCGTTATTTGGCCCTGTTAGGCTCATATTTATTACGGGTATTTTATTACTTACTAGCCAGTTAAGTGCTTCTACTATGGCAAATAAAGTAGCTCCTTGCGCATATTCAGATTGCCTATAAAACACCTCGGCACTGTAAAGCTTGGCACTGCTTAAAAGCGGGCTGAGCGATGCTCCTTTACCTGTAATTAACCCCGCTATGGCGGTGCCGTGTAAATTTGGCGAGCTTAACCCTTTAGGTAAAAAGCTTTGCGTGGTGATATTTGCGCCTTTAAAAGCACTGTGTTTGGTATTAATGGCGCTGTCGATCATGCCAATTTTTACACTTTGTGTGCAGTAGGGGGCAATAGACTTATTTGGTGTTACTTTTGCGGTAGGTTCGCCTGTTTGCGCTTGGTAAATGTGGTTTCGGTCAAGTATTGCAGACTCATCTAAGTTAAGCGCTTTTAATAACTCACTTTTAGAATTAACACCTTGGGGTACGTTAAAGCGCACTAAGCTCATGTTAAGTGCGTTGTAATTTTTTACCGATACAATGGTTACATTTTGCTGCTTTAGGGTATTAAGTTGTTGGCTATTTGCCATTAATAACCATTGGCGCTCTATTGCTCTAAAGCCGTTTTCAAGCTCTACTTCAACAAATGCAGTGTTTTGGCTATTTATATTAATGTTAAGCACATTAGGTAAGCTGCTAATTGGCTCACTTATTTGTGCTTTTAGTTCATCAATCGATATTTGTGGTACAGGCACTGGGAGCGGCAGGCGTTGTGCTCGCTCTATAGTTTGCTCAATACGCTGCTCTATTGGGCTTAGCTGCCCAAGCACCTGATCGACTCTTACTATGTTGGCTGAACTCGTTGCGCTAAATATGCAAAGCGAAGCGGCTATTATGTGTTTAACGCGTGTGTTTTTAATATTCATAGTGGGTTACTTCTATTAAATTTATCATGCTGGTTAGTTAACGTTTAACACATAGAAATATTTCATTATTTAAATTATTTTGATTATTTGGGAATAAATGTTTTTTTGAATCGTCTTCTTTATAAAAGGGGTAAAAATCAATGAACGAAACTCTAAAAACCTTATTGCCCATGCTTAGGCGTTTTGCCTATTCGCTAACGGGTAGTAAAGCAGATGCAGACGATGTAGTGCAAATAACAATTGAAAAACTATTAGTAAAAGGCATTCCGGATGACGTTGAGCCTGCTAAATGGGCATTTAAAATTTGCCGTAATGTGTGGATAGACGAATACCGCTCACGCAAGGTAAGGCAAAATACGGCTCAGGCCGATATTTTACCAGAGCCAATTACAAGCAATGAGCACCAAACACTCGAAAATAAACAAATGCTTAAAAATGTAAATACAGCACTTGGGCAATTACCCGAAGAGCAACGCGCCATAGTATCGCTGGTGGCAGTGCAGGGCATGGCCTATAAAGAAGTAGCACATACGCTAGATATACCTATAGGCAGTGTAATGAGTAAATTATCGCGCGCACGCAGCACGCTTTATAACTTAATAAAACCCGACTTTAAAAAGGAGCAAGTATGAACATTAACGACGAAACACTTAGCGCCTTTTTAGACTCAGAGCTAAGTGAGCACGAAATGGAGCAATTGCGTAAAGCCCTTGAAACCGATGATGCGCTAGTAATGCGACTTGCAGAATTTAGCGAAGTAGACATGTTAGTAAAAGAGCACGCAACAAGTATTGACGACGCACCCCTTAGTGACTCATTAGCTAAAACGGTTGCAAAGCTTGATATAGCAACGAAAAAAAACACGTTAAACAGTAATGTAGTAACGTTAACGCCTTGGCAAAAGGTTAAGCAATCGGCTAATAAAAGTTTAGCAATAGCAGCAAGCATTGCTGTGGTATTTGGTATTGCAATGACTAGCTATTTACAACCCAATGAGTCGCAAAATTTAGTAGCCAGTAATACAGCCTCCGCCCTTAATACGCAGCTAAGTAGTGGTGAGTATAAGCAAAGTGATGGCTCAGTATTTAGCGCGCAGCTTAGTTTTAAAAATCAGCAAGGTGAGCTTTGTAGGCAGTATGCACTAAGCTCAAACAATACAACGCAAACAAGCATTGCTTGTAAAACGCAAAGCGGTTGGCAAATTAAAGCGCAAACAGCCGCGCAGCAAAGTGATAATGGCGCGCAATATCAAACGGCGTCTAATAATAGTGAGTTAGATGCTGTTATAGATAGCATGATCAGCGGCGCACCACTAGATAGAGCGCAAGAGCAGCAAGCAATTAGCGCAAAGTGGCAGTTAAACAAATAATAATGTGTATAAAACGAGGTGAACTATGAAAACATCTATTTTAATTATCAGTATTTTACTTATGGCGGGCTGTGCATCTAAACCGGATTACCGCGCCGCGAATAATGGATCGCAAGGTTATAGCGAGCAAAAAATTAGCGACGATCAATACCGAGTAGAGTTTAAAAGTGTGTCAAACAACGTAGCCGATGCCGGTGACTATGCATTATTACGCGCGGCTGAGCTTACACAAGCACAAGGCTACGACTGGTTTGTTGTAACTAACAAAGAAACCTTTGTTGAGTCTAAATCGCAAGCTCCCGCGTCATCTATTAGTGCGTCACACAGCCAGCAATATGAGCGAAACTGTGGTTTATTAACCTGCGAAACACGCGCACGCCCAACAAGCAGCGTAGGCTTACAAGTGAGCAATAATGATAAACGCAAAGAAGTGCACACCCTGATTGATATTAAAATGGGCAAAGGTATAAAACCAAGCGACAACAGTTTTAGCGCCCAAGACTTAATTGAAAACTTAAGCAAAAAGGCGCAAAAGTAAGCGTTTGGTAAAAGCGCTTGATATAAGTACTTAGCTTGTTTTAGCTAAGTGCTTTTTTCGTGGTAAGAAACCAGTAACCAGCATAGTGCCTACAATTACAAATAGTGCGCCTAGTAATGTATTTGGCCCTATTTGCTCATCTAAAAATAAATGCCCCCAAAATATGCCAAATAATGGAATTAAAAACGTGACTGTTAACGCTGAGGTTGGGCCAATATCGTCGATTAATTTAAAAAAAAATATAAGCAAGGGCGGTACATACTACGCCCAGTACTAATACACCTAGCATAATGTTGGTGCTTGGTATTTCTCGTATTGGCATAAATAAGATAAGCGGTAATACCATAAAGCTCGAAGCCCACATTGAGCCATGGGCGTTATCAAATGGGGCCAGTTTAGGCGCGTTTTTAGTGTAATGCGATGCAATGGCATAGCAAAGTGAAGCACTCAATGCTGCTATTATAGCCATTATTGATTGGCTATTTAATACAAAATGATTTTGCCCAACGAGTATTGCAACGCCTATTAAGCCAAGTAGTAAACCAAGCACCATACTTTTATTGGGCTTTGTTTTCGTCCATAAAATTCCAACGACAACACCCCATATTGGTGTTGTCGAATTTAAAATTGAGAGTGTGGATGCGCTAATAGTTTGGGCTGCGTAAGCAAAAAATAAAAACGGAAGGGCAGAATTAAACGCGCCTATAATAAAAAAGTGTTTTTTATGTTGGACAAACGCTAAGCGGCGTTTTAAATACAAAGCAACAATAAATAAAGTAACTGCAGCAAAGCCTACTCTAAACTCAATTAATACCGCAGGCCCCAAGCTGTTAGCTGCCATTCGCATAAATAAAAAAGAAGCGCCCCATATAGCGGCCAGAAAAAATAATCGCAGTAAACTTGCTAAGCTCATGATAGTATTTTAATTAAGCTGATTGGTTTTTAGAATAACAGGGTTTATAAAAAGTGTAAGCCATATTCGGAACTGGCATATAAAAATAATAAATTAAGGATAAGAATGAAAACGTTCTCAGTAGTTTCTATGGTATTTATCACTTTTTTGGGTGGATGTAATTCAAGCTCAATCAACCTTTACAGTGATACCACCATGAAAAAGAATGAATACAATGGTATTAAAGCGTATCGAAAAGGACAGTTTGAGGCCGCTTTCAATTATTTAAAAGAGCCTGCTGGGCTAGGCTATAAAAGCGCACAATACACGTTGGCGTTTATGTTTTTGAAAGGCCAATACTTGGAGCAATCTACTAAACTAGGGATGGGCTGGCTAGGCGTTGCAAAAGAAGCGGGGGTTGAAAATTGGTCTGCGCAATACGATGTATTTTACAGTGCAGCGACTACGCAGCAAAAACAACAAATAGACGAAACAGTTGCGTTGTATATAACGCAATTTGGCGTTAAAGCACAAAATATGACCTGTCGTCGTTCAACTTCGCCTAGGCGTACATTTGGTGAAGTTAAAATTGATTGCACTAAGCACGAAGGTAGCGTTACCGAGCACGACATACAAATAATAGAATAGAGTTATGGCTTTTCTAGCTTTTTTTCAAAGTCGCTTTTAACAATATCGAGTGCTTTTAAGACCTCTTCTGGAGCAACATCGTGTTGCTCTAGTATCATAATTAAATCTACTGCAAGTTTAATATGTGTAGGGGCTTGATCAAGTGGACTTGTCATTTAACTCTTTCTTTTTTGATATTTGGCTAATGGCGACATTTATTGCTGTTTGCACACGTTGTTCCATATGTATGCGTTCTGATTGCGGTAAATAAAACGCCATATCTACATCGTAGCGAATATATCGTGGCGGGAGCTGATTTAGTACCGTACAACAAAAGTCAGCCATTACATCTTCATCATATTTTTCATCAAGTTTAAGTTTGATGATTTCTTCAACTACAATCTTTTCGTAATAGTTGTGTATGTCTTCGTGTAATCGCATATTCCCACCGCTTTAAAATAATCCGTTTAACTGAGTCTATACTAAGGCTTACTATAAATCGATAGCGGCTTTAAATAGTTGTTTATGAACATTAATTAGTGAACTCAAATTACGCTGATAACCGCCACCTAAAGCGCACATTAGTGGGATTTGATGTTGCTTACAGAAGTTGAGAACAAACAAGTCGCGCTCATATACGCCATTGAGCGATATATTAAACAAGCCTAACTCGTCTTTAGTGTAAATATCAGCGCCTGCATTATACAAAATAATATCAGGGTTATGTATGCGCACGCAAAAATTGAGTGCTTGCTTTAATGTAGCAAGGTACTCATCGTCGGCTGTTTTAGCGGGCAATGCAAAATCGTAAGTGGACTCTTGTTTATTAAGAGGAAAATTTTGCTCACAATGAATTGAGCAGGTAATAATTTGGTTATGGTTTTGAGTGATTTGTGCTGTGCCATCGCCTTGGTGTACGTCGCAATCAAAAATTAAAACAGTGTCGGCTTGCTCTGTATTTATTAAATGTGCTGCTGCAATAGCTAGATCGTTAAAAATACAAAAACCGCTACCGTAATCACTGTATGCATGATGATAGCCACCACTTAAATTAGCCGAAAAACCATGTTTTAGCGCGTGTTCACTACTTTGGATGCTTGCCCCAACTGATAGTAATGTGCGCTCTACCAATTCATTTGAATAAGGAAAACCCATTTTTTTTATGGCTTTATTGCTAAGCGTGCCGTTTAAAAAGTTATTTATATAAGTTTGATTATGGCACAGCGAAAGCTGAGCAGGCGTTGCTTTTATAGGTGAAGTAAAATTATTGGGCGTTAAGCCTAGTCCTTCAATTTCTGCTTTAAGCTTTTGGTATTTTTGTATTGGAAAACGATGGCGCTCAGGAAGCGTTAAAGCAGAATATAGCGGATGATAATAAAGCTGCATAGTAAAGTGCGCCTTAACGCAGCTGCTGCTTTTCTACTTGTTGAATTTTATCTTCGGTGGCAGAAATTGCTTTTCTGCAGCGGCCTAATCGAGCATGTGTGCTTAATATTTCAAGGTTAAGCTTTTGTGCTTTAGCTGGCGATGCTTTATCCATTTGCATTTTACGCTCTTCAATCATGAGCACTAAACGGCGTTCAAACTCATGGTTTTGTTTTAATTCGTCGTAAAGCTCGTGCGATGATTGCATTATTTTTTGTACCGCTTGCTTATAAACGGTTTGCTTAGGGCGTGGTTTATAATGGCTTTTGTTTTCTTTAACCCAAATAGGCGTTGATTTAATAACGTTGAATACAGCTTGTACCTGAGCTCCTATACGTTCAAGCGCGTAGGTATAAGCATGGCGATGCTCACTTGGCGGTAATCGTGACACTTCATCTTCTATTTCTATTACGTAATCGACTAGGTTCATGCTTTTTGTACTAAAAACTGCGCGGTCAAACAAGCTAGGTTGCGCTTGCATGTAACGATTTTTAGAAAAAAGTTTAGCTTTATCAAATTGCTCAGCTTGTTGTTTTAGCGTTGCAACTTGTTGACGTAGTTTATCTAAAGCCATTGAATGCATATTAAAAGTAAGCCTCGTAAATTAGTTTTAATGCTAAAAGTATAACCATAGTATTAAATACAGGGCGAATAAATTTACTACCAAAACGTATTGCTGAATGTGCTCCAAACCATGCGCCTAGCATAATAAAAAAGCCCATTGTTATGCCAAGTAAAAAGTTTACATGTCCGAGTGCTACAAAGGTGATGAGCGATATAAAATTAGAAACAAAGTTCATTGAACGCGCTAAACCACAATTGAGTAGCAAGTTCATTTTATAAAGCATGCCATTAGAAGCGGTCCAAAATGTCCCCGTACCTGGGCCTGCTAAACCATCAAAAAAGCCTAATGCTAAACCCTGTAGCCATTGTTTTATTTTCATCGCTTTGTTTAGTTTAGGGAGTTCATCGCCTTCGGTAGTACTTAAATTACCAAATAAGCTATAGCCAGCAACTAAAATAATAATAATGGGTAGTAGTTTGTTTAAAAAATCGATACTTAAATGATCAACAATAACAGTACCTATCAATGCACCTATTGCGGTAGCAATAATAGAGGCTGCCCAAAACTTAGGACTAAATAAGTTCTTTTTATAATAGGTATAGCTTGCCGTTAAAGAGCCAAAGCTAGCCGCTAATTTATTGGTGCCTAATGTTAAATGTGGAGGTAAGCCTGCAGTTAATAAAGCGGGCACAGTTAACATACCACCGCCACCGGCGATAGCGTCTATAAAACCTGCGGCAAGTGCAACAGCACATAAAACAGCCCAAGTTGTTGGATCGAGTGCGAGTTCAAACATTAATAATCTATTTGTCTTTTAAAAGGTGGTAGAGTGTCGAGCATGGCTTTACCGTATCGCTTAGTAACTAAGCGCCTATCGAGAATAGTAATACAGCCTTCATCACTCTCTTTTCGCAGCAGTCTACCACAGCTTTGTACCAATTTCTTTGCGGCGTCTGGTACGGTAATCGTTAAAAATGGGTTACCGCCTTTGCTTTGTACAAATTCTGCTTGCGCTTCTTCTATTGGCGAAGTAGGTACAGCAAACGGAATTTTGGTAATTATTAAGTTCTCTAAATATTTACCAGGTAAATCAAGACCTTCCGAAAGGCTCTGCGTTCCAAATAAAATACTGCCTTTGCCTTCGTCTACATTTTTGGTGTGTAATTTAAGCAACGCTTCTCGCGACATCTCACCTTGTACTAATAAGTTAAAACCTTTTGTTCTAAGAAACTTTGTTACGTGGTCCATTTGCCAGTAAGAAGCGAATAGTACAAGGTTCGCTTTTTTATCATCTAGGTACTCTGGTAATGTTTTAGCTAGGTGATCACTAAAGTCTTTATCGGTTGGTTCTACTTTAGATACCGGAATACGTAAAGTGGCTTGTTTGGGGTAATCAAAAGGAGAAGGTACTTTAATAAATTTAACGCCTTCTTCTTTAGCAAGTCCTGTTTCGTAAGCAAAGTGATCGAACGAGCCCAGTGCACTTAATGTAGCAGAGCACAAAACAGCGCCCGCGCATTCTCGCCACAATTTATCTTTTAAGTAATAACCGACCTCGATAGGGCAGTCGCTTAATAAGTGGTCGTGATGGCTTTTGTATTCAAGGCGTTTTATCCACCGTGCATGAGGAGCACCTTCGCCTTTTTTTGCGTAACTAAACCATAGTTTGTTTAGTTGTTCTAACCGGTTTATGTATTGACCGCTTTCGCCTAGTATTGGGTCGGCAACGTAAGGTTTTATGTCGCCATCACTTACATCTTGGGTAAGGGTGTCGTGCATTTTGTTTAAACAGCGCAGCGCATCTTGCGTGGCTTCGCTTATGTCTTTTGCTTTACTGTGCAATGATTGTGGAATTTCACCGTGTTCAAAGCGATAAGTATCGTCTTTTGAGTATTCAAAATCGGCATTATCAAGAATGTCGCGCACTACTTTTAAATCTTTATTCGCGTCATTAATGCTGTCGCAAAGTTTAAAGTTTTGCCCAATAGCTCTTTGCCCCACTAAAACCTTCGCCATTTTCCCGCTAAACTTGGTGAGCTTATCAAGCCATTCTATCGTGCCTTTAATTGTTGCTGCGGCCGATGAAAAATCGCGTGTTATATGTGCTAAATGATGCGCTTCATCAATTACGTAAATGGTGTTGTCGGGCTCTGGTAAAATTTTACCACCGCCTAAGTCTAAATCGGCAAGTAATAAAGAGTGATTAATTACCAGTACATCCATTTGCATTAATTGATTACGAGCAAGCTGAAACGGGCACGTTTGATGGGCCTTCATTTGGCGTTGGCATGAATGTTTATCGCACGCTATTAAGTTCCACACTCTATCGGGTACGGTATCAGCCCAGCTGTCTCTATCGCCTTGCCATTTTTTATTCACATAGGCGTTATATAGCTCATTCAAACACTTGGTTTCCATTGCGCTCAATGGTGAAGTAAGCGTTGGCATAAAGTCCATTTGTGTTTGGCTATCGCCGTTTACAGCATTATGTAATTTGTGGGCACAAATATAACGATGGCGACCTTTTACTAAATCAAATTTAAAGTCGAGGCCTGAATGCTTTTTAAAAAATGGGAGTTCTTTTGCTATTAATTGTTCTTGCAGTGCAACGGTTGCGGTAGAAATAACTAGCTTCTTTTTTTGCGCTAAGGCAAGCGGTAATGCGCCTAAACAATAGGCAAGAGACTTACCGGTACCGGTGCCTGCTTCAATTACGCAAATGCGCTGCTTTTTATGGTATTCGCCAGCAAGCGTTTTTGCTATTTCGGCTACAAGGTAGTTTTGACTGCTACGAGGGCGATAATCGTTTAGGTTGCTAGCCACATGCTGGTGTACTTGCCTAATTGTTTTTTTTAGTGAGTCAGAAAGCATGGGATGATTTACCTAAAGTATGTATATAATTACAGTGCTATGGATTTTAGAGTTATAAGAGTGTAACTACAAGAAGTGATGAGATTAATTTAGCAAATAAAGTATCTGAGTGTTTATTTAGGTTGAATGTATGGCTTTAAAGCATTTTGAATTAAGTAAAAACTTACATATATATGAATAAGGTTTAGTAATAATGTACTTAACAGCCGGTTTTATTGTTTCTTCTCATGCTTATGATACTGCTAACGGCATCTGCTACGAAGCGTGGTTTTGCAGTGATAAAGGGCCTATAAAAACTATATCAGTTAACGAAAATGCGCTGTTTTTTATCAAAAGTAAAGATGCTGAAATAGCGCATGAAATATTAGCAGCTGAGTCACTTATCTTTAATATTAAAAGTCTTGGGTTAAAAAACTTTCAGCAAGAAGATATGTCGGCCTGCTACTTCAAATCACTTAAACATTTTTATTCTGCTGCTAAAGCTTTAAAGCAACGTGGAGTTGTATTATTTGAAGAAGATATTCGACCAATAGAGCGCTACCTAATGGAGCGCTTTATAAAAGGAGGTGCTTGGATAACGGGTAATGTTTTTTATCAAAATGGTTATACATTAGTAACAGAGGCAAAATTAAAAGCAAATGATGAGTATTCCCCAGCTCTTAATAAACTCTCGTTAGACATTGAATGTAACGAAAGTGGCGTTTTGTTTTCTGTTGGACTTGTGGGCTGTAATTTAGACTGTGTTTTAATGATTGGCGAGCCAGATAGAGAAGCTGAAAACCTAGAGTTCGATATTATTTGGTGTGTAGATGAGGCTGAGCTGTTAAGGGGGGTCGAGCATTTTATTAAGCTTAGCGATCCTGATGTCATAATTGGCTGGAATGTAATTGAGTTCGATTTTTCGGTTATTCATGAAAGAGCGGAAGCACTAGGCATTAAGTTATTACTGGGTAGGGGAGATCAACCTTTATATGTTCGTAAAGGACACTTTACTCGAGTATCGATCCCTGGGCGATGTGTGGTTGATGGAATAGACACTTTAAAAAATGGTACATATAGTTTTGAGAGCTTTTCTTTAGCTAATGTTTCAAATCAAGTGTTGGGTGAGTCCAAATTAATAGACACGGCTAATAGTCTGCAGGAAATTATTAGGCAATTTAATGAAGATAAGCTTTCTTTAGCAAAATATAATCGACAAGATTGTATTTTGGTAAATAAAATTTTTGATAAATTAAAGCTACTCGATTTTTCTATTATAAGAACAAAGCTCACAGGATTAGAGCTTGAAAAAAAGGGCGGCTCTGTCGCTGCTTTTATTAATATGTATTTACCATTACTGCATCGCAGCGGTTATGTTGCCCCTAATATGGGCGATCATGGACTTACATTTGAAAGCCCAGGCGGTTATGTAATGGAGTCTATTCCTGGGCTTTATAAAAATGTCATTGTTTTAGATTTTAAAAGCTTGTACCCCAGTATTATGCAAACTTTCTACATTGATCCACTTGGACTGATAGAAGGTTTAAAAAATCCAAACCAAAGTGTGCAGGGTTTTAATGAAGCCCTATTCTCGCGAGACAAGCATCACTTACCTTTACTTGTTAAAAGCTTAGCGTCCCAAAGGCAGCTCGCCAAAGACAATCAAGATCAAATGCTTTCTCAAGCAATTAAAATAATAATGAATAGCTTATATGGTGTTTTAGGCTCAAAAGGGTGCAGGTTTTACGATCCTAGGTTATCTAGCTCTATTACGTTAAGAGGGCACGAAATAATGCTACAAACTAAAAGGTGGATAGAAGAGCTTGGTTATAGCGTTATTTATGGTGATACCGATTCTACATTTATTAAGTTGGATGATGATTTAACCCACGACGAGTGTAATGAAATTGGCGTGTTTTTAGCTAAAAAGATAACTACAGATTGGATTAACGAGATTAAACAAACGCACAACTTAACAAGTCATTTAGAAATAGAATTTGAATCTCTTTATAGCCCTTTCTTTTTGCCAACCATAAGGGGGAAGCTAGTTGGCTCTAAAAAGCGCTATGTCGGTAAATTAATTAAACCAAACGAATCAAAACTAGTATTTAAAGGATTAGAAACAGTAAGAAGTGATTGGACTAAACTTGCTCAACAATTCCAGTTCGACCTATTTACTAGTCTTTTTGATGGAAATTTAAATATAAATGACCTTGTTAAAGACTATACAACAAAGTTATACCAAGGTGATTTTGATCATTTACTCATTTTTAAAAAGAGATTAGGTCAAAACTTAATCGATTATAAAAAAAATATCCCCCCTCATGTTCAAGCAGTTAAAAAACACCAGAAAAAAAATAGCGAATTTACGGTCAATAGGGGGGAATTTGTTACATTCGTTTACACAACTGCTGGAGTTGAACTGTATCAAGGCTTTCATAGCTATGACTATGCAATTTATGTAGAAAAACAGATTGTACCGTTAATTGAAATGATTGGTCTTATAGTGAACTCAAATGTTGCTTTAGGGTTAGGTTTTCAAGGGGGGCTATTTTGACTGTACCCAAAATGGCAATTATCTTGGGTTTTTAACCTGCATATTTGTAATTAATTCTAATTTAGCTCGTTATTTATTCTTTATATCGTTTTAATCTTCTTTTTTGCAAAATCCCATTAACTTTTATTGGCTTTTTAGTGGTTTTTGTTTATTATTTGTTTTAGTTACTGTTAACTAACTGTAACTATAAAAATAAATAAATAATGATTGCTACGATTAAGTAGTGACACCAGGGAGAATCAAATGTTAAATAATCAAGTAGCTAAAGCGGTGCGTATTGCACTTGCTTTTGGCGCAGCTTCAACAGCTGTTTTTTCAGCAAATTCTTTTGCAGCTGAAGATGAAATAGAGAAAGTAGAGCGTATTCAAGTTACTGGTTCTAGAATTAAAAGAACTGACTTAGAAACATCTAGCCCTGTAACAGTAATGACTGCTGAAGAAATTAAGTTAAGTGGTTTTACTCGTGTTGAAGATGTTTTAAATCAACTTCCACAAATAGAAGCTGCTCAAAGTTCATTTTTAGCTAATGGCGCAACAGGTACTGCAACTGTTGATTTACGTGGCTTAGGCTCAAACAGAACCCTAGTGTTAATTAATGGTCGTAGAATGCAGGCCGGTAGCATAACGTCTCAAGTTGCTGATATTAACCAAATCCCAGCCTCTTTAATTAAACGCGTTGATGTGCTAACAGGTGGCGCAGCTGCAGTATACGGTGCAGATGCCGTAGCTGGTGTTGTTAACTTTGTTATGGATGATGAGTTTGATGGTATTTCACTAAATGTGGGTACATCTGGCTTCCAGCACAACAATGATAATAAATACATGCAAGGCTTGATGGATGATAAAGGCTATGACTACGATACAGGTAATACTGGAATCGATGGTAAAGCTTACAGCATCGACTTTACTGTTGGTGGTGGATTTGATGGCGGAAAAGGTCATGCCGTAGGTTATGTTACTTATAACCGTCAGAACGAATTAGTACAAGGTACTCGCGACTACTCATCGTGTGCTTTGGGTGGTAATGGTCAATCATGTAGTGGTTCTGCTACAACACCAAATCCTCATTTTGATATTTATCCGGTTGTAGATGGTGAAGTTGATTACGATCAGAATCTTTTTGGTTATTTGAATCCAAATGGCCAAGGTTTTATGGAAGATGATGGCTACCGTTATAACTTTGCACCGGTAAACCACTTCTTACGTCCAAATGAGCGCTTTACGTTTGGTACATTTATTGATTACGAAATAAATGAGCACTTTAGACCGTATTTAGAATTCTCATTTATGCACAACAGAACAGCTGGCCAAATTGCTGAATCTGGTACTTTTTATAACGAAGAAATCTTATTCGATTATAACAACCCATTGTTATCTGATCTTCAAAAAGAACAGCTACAAACTTTATTTAGCCAAGACGGCGATGATCAATTTGTTGCTTATATTGGTAAGCGTAACGTTGAAGGTGGTCCACGAGAAGATAACCTTGAGCATACGTCATACAGAATCTTAACCGGTATGGAAGGTGAGATTAACGATAGCTGGTCTTACGATATTAGCTATAACTACTCTGCAACAACATCAAGCTCAGTTTATAAAAATGATTTACTTTCGCCGAAAATTGCTCCACGCGTTGGTGCTGTAGGTACAGAGTGTGATACTGCAGATGGTTGTTTATTATACAACGTATTTGAACTAGATGGTGTTACCGCAGAGCAGGCAGCACAATTAGCTGGTGTTGGAACACAAACAGGCTTAGTAACGCAAATTATTTATAGCGGTTATGTTACTGGTGAATTTGATTGGACATTACCAACAGCATCAACTCCTATCGCTGCAGTGTTCGGTTTTGAGCGTCGTGAGCAAGATTACGAACGTGTTTCAGATACTGTTTATGAAGAAGGTCAACTGCTAGGTCAAGGTGGTCCTTCTCCGAGCTTGTATGGTGCTATTGATGTAAATGAAGTTTATGGTGAATTACAAATTCCTGTACTTGATGAATTAAATGTATCTGCTGCTGCTCGCTGGTCTGATTATTCAACAACAGGTTCAGATACTACATACTCAATTGGTACAGATTACACGATTGCAGATGCATACAAATTAAGAGCAAGTTATGCAAAAGTTGTGCGTGCACCAAATGTTGGTGAGTTATTTTCTGCACAAAGCATTAGCTTGTGGAGTGGTGATGACCCTTGTGCTGGTGATCCAAATGCTGCTGCTGTAGGTGACCGTCCAACTTATTCTGCTAGCCAATGTGCTAATACAGGTGTAAGTGCTTCACAGTACGGCGGTATTGGTGAGTCTCCAGCTGGTCAATATAATCAGTTCGCTGGTGGTAATCAGTTACTTGAGCCAGAAGAAGGCGATACAATCACAATCGGTTTAGTTGCAAATCCATTAGATGGATTTAACTTCTCAATTGATTATTTCAAAATTGAAATTGAAAAAGTAATTGGTGTTGTAGGTGCAGAAAGAATTATTAACAACTGTGCTGAAACAGGCGATGCATTCTTCTGTGACAATGTTACTCGTAGCCCATCTGGCAGCTTATGGTTAGGCCAAGCTGGTTTCGTTACAAACTTGAGCGATAACATTGGTGGTCAAACATGGGAAGGTGTTGACTTTACAGCAGCTTACAAAATGGACCTAGAAGAAGGTGCGTTAAACTTTGATATTAATGGTTACTACAGCATTCAAAAAGAAGTTGAACCTATTTTAGGTGATGCGGAATTAGCTTACGATTGTTCAGGCACTATTAGTACAGACTGTTTTGCATCTCCAAAATGGCGTCACACGGCTAATGTAAATTACCTACGCGATGATTGGCGTGTTGGTGTTAAATGGCGTTATTACGGATCTGTAGATTATGAAGGAACTGCAGATACGTTATTAATTGATGATGGCGGTATTGAAGCATATAACTTTATTGATGTTTCAGGTAGCTACTCATATAACGAGCATTTAACCTTTACTGGCGGTATGAATAATATCTTCGATAAAGAGCCACCGTTAGTTGGTAATACTGTAGCTTCTAATGCAAACACAGTTGCAGGTTTTTATGACACGCTAGGTCGCTTTGTTCATGTAAGCTTTAATCTGAAGTTCTAACTTTAAGTTACAGCTAAATAAAACCCATAGTGAATTTCACTATGGGTTTTTTAATTTAAAGCTATTAACTGTATTAGTGTGATTAATAAGAAATCAATCACCCATCGAATTTGCTCTAAATGAGATACTCGCCAGTTATTAAATGTACTAGATCAGACTCGATCTGACAGTTACCCGTTTATTAATCGGTGACTGTCAGTTTAGATTTGAGCTAAACTTTTCTCAGCCTAAATCGATTTTCCGTCTAATAATTTTTCTAATGTTGTTCTACACAGCACATTTTCCCCTGATGAGTTCAGTCATTATTTTAGTAAACCATCCATTCGTCTAGATCCTTCTGTAATTCATCCAGTGAACTATATAGTTTTTTACGGAATGTCACCTGATAAAACTCTTGCAATATCGTTTTATGGAAGCGTTCGCAGATACCGTTCGTCTGCGGTGATATGGCTTTAGTTTTCGTATGGTCGATATCGTTGATAGCTAAATAGAGCTGATAATCATTTTAAATTTACTATTTCTATCTGGTTGTAGTTCACTGAGTGAAGACTCTCTAAGCAGTAATGAAAATATGGCATGCGAAAAAATAGCGGTGACAGGTAGTAATATTAAAAAGCGTACATGCATGTCAAAAGAGTTGGCAGAAGAAAGACGCAAAAAAAACCAAGAGGCAATGAGAGAAATTAACAAAAGAGGGAATATTTACCAAGATAGGAACTAATTTTACTACTAAGTTTAATTGCAATACTTTAACTTATGTTTGAAATCTTAATGTGTTTGTACTAATAATAATACAGATAGGTTATCTATGTTAAGTAAACTATTTGCTATTAAACTTACCCCTCCTCCAAGCTACACTATTTCATTGATTTTCGACTATCTGCCAAACCTTGTTAACGTGGTAACTTTGTATTTAGTTGGTGCTTTCTCGTATTTCAATAACGTATGTTTTACAAAATTATTATATATTATTTTTCTATTTGCTCGATTAAGTGGTTGATTTTGATGGTAATAAGTTTTTTAAGTGATTTGTAATTTATAGCTTATTTATTCTGAGTAATTATAAATTTTAGTTGTTCTATTTATAGCGATAATTATTTTAGAGGCTCCCGCCAAAAGTATCTGTAAATATGAATATAGAGGATATCCCGCATTACACTTAAGAGGGGGCAACTCTTCTTAAGTACATTAAATATTACCAGTTAAGGCCGTATCAAATACATGCAGCTTATCTGATAATTTTGCATATTTTAACTTTGATTTTACGGTCGATGTGATACTCAAGTGAATATTATCAAATTAGTAAATAAAGAGATGGTTTCAATATTATTAGAACAAGTATTAAGGAATAATATTGGCCAGTTAATAACCAAATGTTCAAGCACTACCTTCACAATTGAGTTGATAATTTCCTGTCATTAAACAAACACTCATCAGTCGATGCTCTTTTCGAGTATAAAAATGATAATGAACATTTTTACGACATATCAAAGAAAGTTTATTTATGATTTGCAGCTGGCTAGATCAATAAATCAGGTTAAACGCGATGTAGGCGAAATTACAAAATAATATAACCAAACTTGTAATCTGACAAGTGTACCTAATAGTTCTAAATTGAATTTTCAAACAAATTAAATGCGGGCAGTAGTAGGTATTTACATAAAATCCACACAGGAAGCTTGGTTATAATCTACCTACCCTGAAAAGATCAGGATAAAATTTAAGTGACTACTTCAAAAGGTTTTTTCACATATCTAAGCATAAAATTAACAACTCAGATTGCAAAATAAGGAAGGAGTAAGTAATTATGTATGTTTATACATTAATTGGGTCAATTCCTATAATAAATTTTACAAGCATACTATAAGTCATATACTCGAAAAGACTAAAGTAATCGCATATACATCTTATTGTTAAGGTATAGAAGTGAGGCTATCTAGTTGATAGTAAAGTTATTTTTATTCAACCTTAAATAAAAGAGACACTTTTTTAAACCTGCAGCTTTAGATAAGTCTACTAAATATGAATGTTTTTATATATTTTAGCGATGCTTTGTTACAAATCTTTACAAACATTCAAGTTATTGTTATTAAAGTATTTTATTTTAAGGTGATATAAGCTTTAAATATACACATATTACTTTTTCAATAAAATCAGCTGCTTACTGTTGATTTTAATGTAATGGTGAAAGATACATTTGTTATTTTTGCTGGTTTAAAGTTAATAATGTGTTGACCTCTTTGTTTCTCTAGTGCTATCATCCGTCACACAATAAAGTCCTACTGTACCTTCATATAGGCATTTTTAGTCTTATTAAGTGGCTTTATTGCGCATTAATTTTAAAAATTAAGCATAAATAATAAAATAGTATTCTAGGGAGAATCAAATGTTAAACAATAAAATTTCAAAGGCAGTTCGCTTAGCGATTGCTTTTGGTACAGCATCAACGGCTGTTTTCGCTGCAAATTCAATTGCGGCAGAAGAAGGCGTTGAAAAAGTAGAACGTATAGAGGTTACAGGCTCGCGTATTAAGCGTTTTTCAGAGGTTTCACCTACTCCTGTAACTACAATTACTGGCGAAGAGCTATCTAATGCCGGCATCACAAACATCTCAGACTTGTTACAAAAGCTGCCTTCATCTGGCGTAGGCTCTGCACCTACAACAACTACTAACACTATTTTTGGTGCGGGTATCAATACTACAGATCTTCGTCAGCTTGGAGAAGGTCGTACTTTAGTACTTGTAAACGGTCGTCGATACGTAGGTGCTTCTGTAGATAATCCTGCGGTAGATTTAAACGGCATTCCGACTGAAATGATTGAACGTATGGATATTGTTCATGGCGGCGCGTCAGCAGTTTACGGTTCAGATGCAATTGCGGGTGTAGTTAATATTATTTTGAAAAAGTCTCAAGATACTATGGACTTCAACTACAAAAAATCTATTACAGAACAAAGTGGTGGTGAAGAAGAGTCTTTTTCATTCACGTTTGGTGGTGAAAGCGATAAAATAAGTTTTATTACGAGCTTATCTTACTCAGAAACAGAACAGCTTGAAGCTCAAGACCGTGACTTTCTTCGTAACCCAGTTTCTGGGATGTTAAACCCTGATAACGTTTCTGACACGGATGGAATTCCACAGAATATTTTAGCTACAGGTGAGTTTGCCGGTTTGCAAACACTAGGCTATTACGATCGCGCAGGTGATGCTTTCTTACCTGATGGCCATGTTGTATTTGGTGATAATGGTGAGTTTAGTCCCGTTATAGTTGGTGGTGTAACAAGACCTGCGCCGAATAATCAACTTAGATATTTTGGTGACGGCTTCTCTAATGGTTACAAATTTATTGAACATCAAGATCTTGCAACACCACTTAATCGTTTCAATGTTTTTACAAACATAGTAAATAATTATGCTGATGATCATTCAATGAATTTTGAAGTTTCTTTCTCAAAAGCTAGTGCTTATGCAGAAAGTAGCCCAATTTTCCTTGCTGAATCGATTCGTTCAGATAATGCATTTTTAGACCCAGCTGCTAAAGCACAATTAGATGAAGCTGGTAGAGATTCAGTTACAATTTATAAGCTTGCTTCGGGTTTTGGTAATCGTACCTATGAAGATGATCGTACAACACTTAATACAACTCTTTCTTTCCAAGGGTTACTACTAGAAGAGTTCGATTACGAAGTATATTTTAGTTACGGTCGTAATAAAAACGACACTACATGGAACGGTGAATTCCTTACTGAGAACTTTAACAAGGCTATTGACGCGGTAGAAATTGACGGAGCAATTCGTTGTGCTGACCGTGATTCAGATGGTTCTTTAGTTGGTGCGTTAGATGGTTGTCAGGCATTAAGCCTGTTCGGTCTTAATGGTGCATCTCAAGAAGCTTTAGATTACGTTACTACCTCAGCATCAATTTCTAAAGTTAAACAGCAGCAAGTTATTGGTGGTGTTATTTCAGGTTATGCTTTTGATATGCCTGCCGGTGGTGTTTCTTTTGCTTTAAGTGCTGAGCATCGTAAAGAAACTGGTTCTAATGAACCTGGTGCAGCAATGCAGAATAATCTAGTGTTTGGTAACTTTGTAAAAGCATGGGATGGTGAATTTACAGTTGATGAAATTGGTGTTGAAATGTCAGTTCCATTATTAGTGGATGCACCATTTGTTGATTCATTAAGCCTTGAGTTAGCCGCTCGTTACATGGATTACTCTTCAGTGGGCGATAATGTAGCTTGGAAGGTAGGCTTTAACTATGCAATGAACGATGAACTTCGTTTCCGTGGTACAAAGTCTAAGTCGGTTCGTGCTCCATCATTATCTCAACTTTATTCTGCTGGTACTCAGTCATTCGCGTCTTATGGCGATCCATGTGACCAAACTAATATATCTACAGCGAGTGATAGCAAAAAAGCAAACTTAATTGCTAACTGTCAAGCTGCAGGTATTCCAAACCCAGGTACTACAGTTGGAGATTGGAGACCATCTGATGATTGGCGTAGTGTTACTCCACCAAGTGTGAATTCAGGTAATGCAAACCTTCAAGAAGAAACGTCTGACGATACATTATTTGGTGTAATTTATACCCCAACTGAAAATATCACGTTAATTGCAGATTATTGGAGTTTTGACGTTGAAGATGCAATTAACTCTTTAGGTGCACAGCGTGTTATTGATGATTGTTACGAAGCGTCTAGTTTAGATAATAGTGCTTGTGACTTAGTTGACCGTGATCCTACGACTCTTGATATTTCTGAGGTTCGTAATGGACCATATAACTTAGCATCTTACTCTCTTAAAGGTGTTGATTTAGAAGGTACATACAAGTATGAAACGAGCTACGGTTCATTTAACTTCCGTTTACTAGCAAGTTACCTTGAGCATAGAGAGTTTAATACAGATGTTTCTAGCGAAGGCTATGAACCAACACCTACAGTTGGTGAAGTAAGATACCCTCGTTGGCAGGGTAACCTAACGGTAGGCTATACTTACGATGATTTATACGTAGGTATGATTGGTAAATACCGTCATTCAACAGTATTAGACAGAGAGTGGACTGCTGAAAATAACAACTATAATGATGTTCCTTCTTATACAGAATGGTCAATAAATGGTCGTTATACTGTTAGCGAAATGCTTGAAGTAAGATTAGGTGTTTCAAACTTATTTGATATTACACCTCCTAGAAATCCTGGCACATACGATGAAGGTGAGTATTACGACGTATACGGCAGACGTTTCAACTTAGGACTAAACTTACGTTTCTAATATCTTTAGTAAATAAGTTTATAAACGAAAGTGTTTAATATTAAAGCCTACTGAAATTTCAGTAGGCTTTTTTTATATTTTACTTGCCCTAATATGTGTTTATACCAACCGGCTTATATATGGGGTTTATTTAACGATAAGTAAATTTCGCTATAACTAGGCAAAAATTTTTTATATCTAGTTGATATTACGTTTCTTTAGACTGGAAATTGTTGGATTTACTTAGCGGTTCTTCAGAAGTTTAAAAACATAATGGATATCAACAAAAGATTATCTTTCATTACTTAAGCTGAAAATGTGGTGGTTGGATATATTATTTGGTAGTACAGCCCTCAACCTTGATCATATCTGATATGCCAATTACTGTATTGATAGAGTGATTACGTGCTTCAAAGCTACGTTAACAACGTCTTCGTATCCTTTAAAAGCCTATTCTAAATTTATTATATTCTAATCTAATGAATAGGGTGGTGCTTTAATATCTTTGAGTATTAAAGCTATCAGCAGCATCACATTACATTACGCATAACAGCTGCAACTCTTTCATTTCTTCGTTTAAGTATTAAGCTTGCGTCACTTGCCTAGCGTCTTTATCTATACAAGGAGTTATTAGCACTCCTAGCTCGCTGACTTACTGATATAGACTAAGCATTTATACATATTTAATAGTAATTACTACAAAAAGTGACTCAGATATCTTAGTTAGCCTGCTTTCTGTGCACGATTTTGGAAATCAATGAAAATATAGCTTTATGGATTTTTTCTTTTTTAGAAAGGCCAAGTAGTACTTTTTCAGATAGTTGAATAGCTATAGTTGTCTCAATCATTTTTGTTAATTTTATGTAGGTAATTTATTTTTTGCATGCTTTTACACCTACATAATTCGCCACAATAAGGAAGTAAGTAACTTGTTTGAGGCGAGACTTAGATATGATTTCTTCAGTAAATAGCACTTATTCTAAATCAAGTTTTTGCAATAATGCAATAATGCAATAATGCAAAAAGAGCATTGTGTTTGTTTTTTGTTACTTTAAGGTTTTGTAAATAAAGGGTTTTATTTGGTTAGCCAAGTGTTGACCTTTTGCATAACTTGGGACTACTATTCAAATCGAAACAGGTACTGTGATTAATTACAGACCGTTTTGAAAACAAAATAATTAAAATAGTATTCTAGGGAGAATCAAATGTTAAATAATAAAGTTTCAAAGGCAGTTCGCTTAGCGATTGCTTTTAGTGCGGTATCCACCGCTGCTTTTTCTGCAAGCTCTATGGCAGCAGAAAAAGAAAAAGTTGAGCGTATAGAAGTAACTGGGTCTCGCATTAAGCAAGTTGATATGGAAACATCATCACCAGTAACTGTTATTACCGCTGCAGATCTACAATTATCAGGTGAAGCATCAGTTGCTGATGTTTTAAATAATACTTCTGTAAATAGCTTTGGTTCATGGCGTGGTATGTCTGGCTACGGTAACGGCGCAGCAGCAACAAGTAATATTAACATGCGTGGCCTTGGGGCTGAGTACACATTAGTGCTACTTGACGGTCGCCGTATGCCTGGTACAAGTTCGTCTTCAGGCGCTGCCGCAGATACTTCTCGTATTCCAATGGCAATAGTAGAAAGAATTGAGATTCTTCGTGAAGGTGCTTCTGCTGTATATGGCTCAGATGCTGTTGCAGGTGTTATTAACATTATTACAAAAAAAGACTTTAACGGTTTAAGTTTTTCATATGATACTGAGCTACCTAGTGCCGAAGGTGGTGATACAAATCGTTTTAACGTAAGTACAGGTTACTCTGGTGAGAAAGGTAATATTACATTAACTTATGAATATTATGATGCTGAATCAGTATACGATAGAGATATTTGGAAATTAAATGATGAGACTTATGCTGATTATTCGTCATTTAGCTCAGTTCCAAATGGTAATGGTGCTAGTGGTTGGGTTACAAGCCCTACTATGTGTGCAGAATCAAATAACACGGTTGATGGTGGCACTCGCTGTTTATATAACTATGGTGCAGTAACTAAGTTATTTGGTGATACTACTCAGAACTCAATGCTTTCAAATTTCAATTATGAATTCACTGATAACTTAAAGTTCCGTGGCCGCGCAAGTGCATCACTTTCTGAAACTGATTCTCGCTATGCAGGTACACCTGTATCTACAAACCAACCAACTATGTTGGCTGATAATCCTTTAAACCCTGTAGGCGAAGATTTAACTCTATACATGCGCTCAGCTAACATTGGTGAGCGAGATACTCGTACTGAAATTAATAGTATTGATTTCTTAGGTGGTTTAGTCGGCTTTGTAGATGTTGCAAATGGTATTGACTGGGAATTTAATGTACAACACAGCCGTTCTACAACTAACTCATTCAATACAAACCTGATAAATGATGATGTTGTTCAGAAATTAATTGATAGCGGCGAATATGATATCTTTAATACATCAGGAATGAGCTTTGCTAACTGGGATAGCAGCATGAAAGACTTGTATGGGCAAGCTGCTCACACAGGTGTGTATCAAGCTCGTTTTACAAGTACTCAATTTGATACGGTAGCATCTACATTATTGTTTGATAATGGTGATGTTTCGATTGCTGGCGTAGTTGGTGCTGAATTTGAGCAAGTAGAATTTGAACAAATGAGTGACCCTCAATCGGCTTCAGGTCGTGTGTCAGGTGGCTCAGGTGGTGACGATGTTAATGCAGAACGTGATAGAACATCTGTATATTCAGAGCTTCAAGTAAACCTACCATACAATGTTGATATTAAAGCAGCTGTTCGATACGACAAGTACGAGCAAGAAGGTGACGTTGGTTCACAATTTGTATCAGGAACATTCGATAATGTTGCCCCTCAAATTGGTGTTGCATGGCGTCCTTCTGATGCGCTATTAGTGCGAGCTAGCTGGGGTGAATCGTTCCGTGCACCTAACATGGGCGAAATGTTCTCTAGTCAGGCACTAAGCTTCGAAAAAGCTTACGATACAATTTGGTGTGATACGCAAGGCAATGCAGGTTCTGATGCTATTTACTGTAACCCAAATGCTTCACAGCAACATAAAACTTGGTTTGGTGGCAATCCAGATCTTGAGCCAGAAGAAGGTGAATCATTTACAACAGGTTTTGTTTGGAATGTAACAGATGACTTATCTGTAGAGCTTTCTTACTATAATATTAAGTTAGAAAACAGAATTGCAGCAGTAAGTGTTGAACGTCTATTAAAAGACGAGCAAGACAATGGTTCTAACCCTGCAGTAGTTCGCGATCCAAATACAGGTCGTATTGATGTAATGTACAGCTTTGACCAAAATATGGCGAGTTTAGAAACATCAGGTTTTGATTTTAAAACAGCTTACATGTTTGAATCTAGCATTGGTAACTTCGCTCTTAAAGGTGAGTTAAGTTATGTAAGTGACTTTGAAGAAGTAACAGAAGAGGGTGCTGACGCATTCGATTACGCTGGTTTACAAGAGTACCCAGAGCTTCGTGGTAATGTTACTTTTGATTGGACTAATGATGCATTTGGTGCAGCATGGACTACATACTACATAGGCGACCAAGACTCAGGTAATGAAGAGTATGGTGTAACATATTTAGCTGATATTCCAAGCTATATTAAACACAATATCCAAGTATCATATAACCATGAGTGGAATGGTAAGTTTGTACTAGGTGTGAACAATGTGTTTGATAAAGAAGCACCACAGCTAAACGATGGCACTAGAGGTTATCGCGATGCTTCAACATCATTATATGATGTTTTAGGCCGAGCTGTATTTTTAAAAGTTGAACAAAACTTCTAAAAATCGTTTATAGATTATGTTTCGTCTTCAATACGTTGACGATTATAAAAAAAGGTCAGTTGCTTATGCTTCTGACCTTTTTACATTTGGTTTGCAATTTTATCTTTAAAATTTTAATTATGGTTTGTATGTACTTACTGGCCCACTTTATTTTTAAGTTTGTTACCTTGTGATTTTCCGATTATATTCACCTGACACGAAAAATAGATAATGTGGTTTTTAATTGAGTCGAAGTAATGATATTTGCAAATTACATATAAGTTTTTAGCTGCTTTATTGTACTGAAAGCTGGCATTTATTATTCAACGGATTAGTAGTGTTTTTTATCGACTATATATTTTATAAAATGAAGTTCCCTTATACATCGACAATTTATATTAAATTACTCCTAATTTAATAAGGTAGGACTAATAGCGTATATTTAACAGAGGGATTATTTAGTTTATATCTTGTAATAGTCATTCCTGAAAAATACCCTTATACTAAAAAAGAATAATTAAATAAATCCAATCACACAATTTAGCGAGATATAAATGAAAGAAGTCCGATCTTTTATTAAAACAGCATCATTAACGGATCTTGAAAAAGCCCAACAGCTTATCAATGATGCAATTTCAAAATATACCCAGCAGCAAAAAGCGAAACAGGAAGTTTTGGATCTTTTAAAAGAAAAAGGACTTACGCTAGAAGATTTACAAGATGGAGCATCAGACAAACGTACTAAAGTTAAGCCTAAGTACCGCATGGAACTTAATGGTGAGACTATTGAATGGACAGGCCGTGGCCGTCGTCCTAAAGCGTTTGAAGGTGTTGAGCTTGAGAAATTTTTAGCCTAAAGCTAAATATAAGAGAAGCTTCGGCTTCTCTTTTTTGTTTCCCCCTCAATAAAATATAATTAAAGTTTAAAACTCCCAGCTATTATTTGCTAAAATCTCTTCACTCAAACCTATTTGTTTTCCCATGAGCTATAAACTAAGACCTTACCAGCAAGAAGCCGTAGAACGAACCGTTTTACACTTTAGAAAGAGTAATGATCCTGCCGTTATTGTACTACCAACCGGCGCAGGTAAAAGCCTTGTTATTGCTGAACTTGCGCGTATAGCTAAGCAAAAAATATTAGTGCTTGCTCATGTAAAAGAGCTGGTAGAGCAAAATTCGCAAAAATATAAAAGTTTTGGTTTAGAGGCGAGTATATTTTCAGCAGGTTTAAAAGAAAAGTCATTAAACCATCAAGTAACCTTTGCCAGTGTGCAATCACTTTCTCGTAATTTAAATAAATTAAATGAGCATTATTCGTTACTTATTATTGATGAATGCCACAGGGTAAATGGGGATAAAAAAAGCCAGTACGGAAAAGTAATAAGTAGTTTAAAAGAATATAACCCTCAGTTAAAAGTATTGGGTTTAACAGCAACACCTTATCGGCTAGGAACGGGGTGGATATACCATCATCATTATCATGGCTTTGTTAAAGGGACTAATGAAAGCCCGTTTAAAAGTTGTATTTTTGAATTACCACTCAGGTATATGATCAAACATAATTATTTAACGCCGCCAAACGAAGTTGATGCAGCGATTAGCCATTATGATTTTTCGTCTTTAGATAGCAATGCATTTGGGCAATATACGACTGATGATATGAATGCGCTTTTAAAAAACAGTGAGCGCGCAACGAAAGCGATATTACAGCAAGTAATTCAATACAGTGAAGAGCGTGAAGGTGTTATGGTTTTTGCAGCCACGGTAATGCATGCTCAGGAAATATTAAGCTACCTACCAGCTCAGCAAAGTGCACTTATAACAGGTGATACGCCAAACACTGAGCGCGATAAAATCATTAAGCAATTTAAAGCTAAGCAATTAAAGTATCTAGTTAATATATCGGTACTAACAACCGGCTTTGATGCGCCACATGTCGACTTTATAGCTATTTTAAGACCTACAGAATCAGTTAGTTTATATCAACAAATTGTGGGGCGAGGCTTGAGGCTATCTGAATCAAAAACGGATTGCTTAGTAATAGATTATGCCGGCAATGGTTTTAATTTATTTCACCCAGAAGTAGGCGATAAAAAAGGCGATAGTGATAATGAACCTGTGCAGGTACTTTGTCCTGGCTGTGGTTTTGCGAATATATTTTGGGGTAAAACTGATTCCGCAGGAAAAGTAATCGAGCACTTTGGCAGGCGCTGTAAAGGGCTGTTAGAAGATGATGATGGGCATAAAGAGCAGTGCGATTATCGTTTTAGGTTTAAAGAGTGTGAGCAGTGCGGTGCCCAAAATGATATTGCTGCACGTAAATGCCATGATTGTGGCGCGGTTATGGCCGACCCTGATGATAAGTTACGTAATGCATTAAACTTAAAAGACGCACTTGTGCTTCGATGTAGTGGGTTATCGGTAACTCAAATTAAAGATGAACTTATTAAAATAACGTATTTTGATGAAGATGGTGCAAGTTGCGATGAAGTATATAACCTCGCAAATAAAGGCGGGCAATTTATATTTAATAAGCAATTTGGTCAACGTGTGGGGCTTGGGCAAACACCTATTAATTTTAAAACTGCAGAGCAAGTAGTAAAAGCACAATTTGAATTAGTACCACCGGATTTTGTTATTGCACGAAAAAGCAAAAAATATGGTTGGAAAGTAGCTGATAAGCTATTTGATTATAAAGGCAATTTTAGGAAGGCAAATCAGTTAAGCCGCTAAGCTTAACTGATAGAGTACATTGAACTAATACAATTAAAAGGCAACTAAGCCTCGTCACCGTCCATTAATCCCCAGCCGTCACCGTATCCATTAAAGCTATTAGCAATGCTTTCAATGTATTGCTCTGCTTGTCCTAAAAGGGTGTGCTCTGGCACCATTTGTACTTGAGTGATAACTTCCCAAACGCCAGTGTCTTTACATTTTTCAAGCTCAGCATTTTGAACTAATGCATCAGAGACTATTTCTTTAGCAAATTTTTCAGCATCGGCTTCTTGTTCAAATAAAATAAAAAAATCGACTTGGTGCATTTTATTTAAATCAATGCCAGCAGCGGCTATTTCGGCTAAAAGTTGGCCGTTATCATCATCAGGGAATTGCATTAAAAACTCATTTAAAATTAATTTTTTATTCGTAGGCACTATTGTAACTAAAATATTGTCTTAACGCGTACTAATTTTAATTATGCTGATATTTATTCAAAGTTAAATTTACGCGTTAGATTGTTATTAAGTTAATGTGTTGCTCATTATGGCTATGCTAATATGCGGGTAATTAACCAGTTTTTTGTAAGATATTAAAAGTAAGGATATTTACTTGTTTATTAAGTTTTTACGTTGCATGTGTGTTGTGAGCGCTTTAATTGCGACAAATAGCTATGCGGCAGAAAAAGTCATAGAAGATTACGAAATTGAAGGGTTAAGTGGCGATTTAGAAAATAACGTAGCTCTTTACCTCAAGCAGTTAATTGGCGAGAAGCCAACCCGTACACTTCGCCGTTATGCTCAAAAACAAGTACAAAATAGCATCAAAGCACTTGGCTATTATAGCCCGACCGTCGAGGTTATTTATGATAAAGACGACAGCGAACTAATTGTTAAAGTTGAACGGGGGCCTGCAACTCGCATAGAAGCAATTAATATTACGCTAAACGGTGATGGTCAAAGCGATACCCAATTACAGGCATTGATTAAAAGCAATCACTTAAAGCAAGGTGATGTTTTAAATCATGGTAAATATGACTCTGCTCATAAAAAAATAGAATCTATGCTACTAGAGCTAGGTTATTTTGATGCTAAGTGGCCAGCGCGCAAATTAGAAGTATCGCTTAAAAAAAATAGTGCTGTTATTACTTTTATAATTGATACCGGAGTTAGGTATCAGTTTGGCGATATACAAATTGCCAGTAGTACACCCGCTGAAAAATACATACGCTCTATAGCGCCTTTCTCGCAGGGCCAACCTTATAAATCAACACATATTGCTGACTATAACTTGGATTTATCAAGTACCCCTTATTTTGCCAGTGTACGTGTTTATGCTGACATTGCAGCGCGCAAAAACAGCCAAGTACCGATTAAAGTTGAAGTATTACCCAAGCCAGCTAACAGCTATGAAATTGGCGGTGGTTTTAGTACTGACTTAGGGCCCAAGGTGCGTTTTAAATGGAGTAAACCGTGGATCACAGAAGACGGCCATTACCTCGAAACTAATTTAAATGTGGCACAAAAGCAGCAAGATATTTCCATGGCTTATACAATTCCGGTTGATGATCCTAATGATGATTTATGGCGATTCTCTGTCGGTTATAAATTAGAAGATGAGCTCACAAACGACACTTACAGTGAAATATTAACAGGGCAAGTTCAGCGCCAATGGTTGACCGAAAATAAATGGGTGCGTACTGCATTTTTACGCCGCGACCAAGAAACCTACCGTATTGGTGATGAAGACGAAGAAAGTACCGAAATGTTAATGCCGGGCATTAGCTACGCGCGCAAAAAATCAAAAGGCGGCACGACTCCTTATTGGGGAGAGCAGTGGCTTATATCTGCTGAGTTTGGCTTAGATGATGTGCTTTCGAGTACTAATCTGATTAGGGTGCAAATGCAACATGCATGGCTACGCACTTATTTTGACCGCCACTTGGTGTTTTTAAAAGCGAATGTAGGAGCAATGCTTGTTGATGATATTAACAACGTGCCATTTTCACTTCGGTTTTACGCAGGTGGCGATCAAAGCGTTCGTGGTTTTGCGTACCAATCAATTTCGCCTGAGAACGATGACGGCGAGCTAATAGGTGGTAAGTATTTACTATCGGGCACGATGGAATATAACTACCAGTTTGCTAAAAATTGGCGAGCAGCTTTATTTGTTGATGGTGGTACTGCGACTAATGATTTTTCTGATGATTTTGAAGTAGGTGCTGGTTTTGGTTTTCGCTATTTAACTCCCGTTGGCCCAGTGCGTATAGACCACGCTTGGGGATTAACAAAAGAAAGTAAAAGCACACGTTTAAGTATTACCATAGGGCCAGAAATTTAATGTCAGTATTAAAAAAGATAACAGCCGCCGTAAGTGCTATTTTTGTCACGTTAGTTGTTGCACTATTTTGTTTGTTATTTACCGCACCCGGTAATCAATTTATTGCTTATAGTGCAAACAAAGCGGTAGATGGACTACATATTGAAATTAAAGATGGCCGTTTTATTTATAATGATGCCTTTAATGTACGCTTTGCTAGCAACGGATTGGACTTTAATGCACAACAATTGAAAATTGATTTGTTTTGGTGGCAGTGCGATGGAATTTGTATAGATAACTTAAGTGCTAAATCTATAAATTTAACATTACCAAAAACTGCAGAGTCACAAGAAGAAGCCGCGGCAGAGCCGCTTGAAAAAATCAGCTTACCTTTTAATATTGCTGTAAAAAACATTGCGATCAATAAATTTACTCTAGAGCATCCAAGTGCAAACGTAAGCGTTAATAACTTTAAACTCTCAGCAAAAGCAGAGGGTTCAAAGCTGACGGTTAAAAGCCTGAATATTCCCACCATACTTATTGCCTTAAAAGAGCAAGAACAAGATGCGAAAACACAAACGGCGCAAAATACTCAAGCGCCTTTAACGCACCTACCCGCATTGCCTAATATAGAATTTACTTCGCCACTTGATTTAGTTGTTGAAGACTTTGAAATAGCTAAAATTACGATTGAGCAAAACGAAGCCCAACATGTTATTGAAAACATCTCGCTGCAATTAAGTGTGGAAGATGCGGTTATTAATTTAGAGTCATTCTCAGCAAAGTATGAACAGTGGCAGCTTAATACGCATCTTAACGCTGAGCTTGCAGGGAATTTGCCCGTCAAAGGGGATGTTGTTTTACAAAGTGATGAGCACCAAGCCAATTTGCAGTTGAATGGCGACTTATCAAATCTAAACTTAAATTTAGAAACGCAGGGACAATATCCGCTTAGTTTAACGGCAACGGCAAATTTAAAGCAAAAAAACTATCCGTTTGAGTTAAATGGCAAAATTAAACAGTGGCTTATTGATGCACAAAGTAATGAGCTTAAAGTGCGAAATGTAAGCCTTAACGCACAAGGTAATGCTGACGACTATCAGCTTAGCCTTCAGGCGAATAGCCAATTAGGTGCGTACCCAGCTGTTGACTTAAATACCCAATTAAAAGGCAGTCTCACCAAAGCAACTTTACAAGCGCTAAGCATTAAAGCGAACGAAAGCAGTGCAACTATAAAAGCCAATGTTGATTGGCAAAAGGGCATACAGGCTAACTTTAATGGCACGCTTGCTAACTTAAAAGCGCAGTATTTAACTGATGCCGCTACCAGTGATATTTCAGGACAGTTTAAAGGCTCGTTTAATGCAGCTGACGACAAGTGGCAGCTACAAATGAATAATACAAAGTTAAGCGGATTACTTAACGACGTGCCACTAGAATTTGCCTCAAACTTTAAGCTAGACAACACGTTAAAAGCTAATATTGATAGCTTTTATTTAAGTAGCGGCACCAATAAATTAGCACTAAGCGGGCAAGTTGATGATACTTGGCGGGTTGATGGCAAAGTAACACTAAAAAGTGATGAAAAAGCTAATATTCCATTTACTGCCGACGGCAACGCAAATTTAAAAGTGAGAGGGGAAAGGTTAACGCCCTCTGTTGATTTAGCACTAATACTAGATCGCTTTATTTTTGATGAAATAAACATTAATAAACTATCAGTAAAAGGGCAGTTAGATACCGCAGCCGATTGGCAAACCGATGTTTCGGTAAGTGTTGGTTCGGCGCTTGTAGCCGAACAGCAAATTAATAGCGTTAAAATTGATATTAGCGGCGACAAAACAGATCATCAACTTACGGCATCTGTAGATGCCGAGCAAGGCAGTATAGAGCTTGAAGTTAATGGCAAAGTTAATAATACCACTTGGAATGGCGAGCTTAGTAATGTAACGCTTAGCGATAAAAAGCTTAGTTTTAGTAATACTAAAAATATTGCCATTATGGTTAATACACAAAGTGGCGACTTTGATGTAAGTGCACATTGTTGGGCATCTGAGCAAAGTAAATTATGCATAGACACCTTAGCGCAGTCAAAAAATCTCGGTCAGCTAAATGCTAAACTAAGCAATTTAGCACTTGAGGAGCTTAAGCACTTTTTACCTAATAGCATTCGTACTCGCGGTAATATAGCTGGCGATGTAGCACTTAATTGGCAAAGCGGCGCGCTTAAAACATTACGCGCAAATATCGATTCTAGCGACTTAGAAGCAGTGCTAACCTCGGAAGAAGATCGTTTTAAATTACCAATCGAAACATTAAGTATTAGTGCGTTTTCGGATTCTCAAATTGGCAAGCTTGAAGCTAATTTAGAATCAAGTGTATTAGGCAAAATTAATACACAAATTAATATCGACGATATACAAAATACGCAAGCGCTTAATGGCACCATTAATATTGATAAAATACTCCTTTCAGACTTACAACCTTTTCTTGAAACCCTCGAGCAGTTAAAAGGTGATATTAGCGGTAAAGTGGCGTTAGCAGGTACGTTAAAAGATCCTTTATTAAATGGGGAGCTTAATGTTAGCGATATTAGTTTAGAGGGCGAGCAATTACCTATAGCGCTGCAAAACTCAAATATAAACGTATTGTTTGATAAAACAACAGCCACAATAAAAGGCAACTTAAACGACAATCAAGGCGGTAAAATAAATCTAACCGGTGACGTTGATTGGCAAGGTGCGCAGCCTGCTGTAAATGTTGCGGTAGTTGGCGAGCAGTTTTATGTACGTGCGCAGCAAGGGGTTACTTTTAAAGTATCGCCGGATTTAAAAATAGGCTTGGCTAATAATGCACTCAAGCTTGCTGGTGAGGTAATTGTGCCTTACGGTCGTATAATGATTGAAGAGCTTCCTGAGGGTGCGGTGCAAGTTAGCGATGATGAAATTATTGTTGATCAAAAAACTGAGGCCACCGAAACAGTCCCGTTTGATTACGACATAGATTTAAAAGTGATTGTTAAAAACGATGTAAAAGTAGAGTCGTTTGGCTTGGAATCAAAAGTTGCGGGTGATTTAGAGATAAAAATGAGTCAAGGTGCGCCAATTATAGCCACAGGTGAGCTTAACTTAATTGAAGGTACTTACTTAGCCTTTGGGCAAGATTTAATAATCAGCACCGGGCAAGTCGGTTTTAGCGGTTCAATTGAACAACCATTTTTAAATATTAAAGCAATACGTAACCCCGATACGACTGCAAATGGTGTCATTGCAGGGGTTACGCTCACGGGTAATGTTGAACAACCAACGCTTAAAATATTTTCTGAGCCTGCGATGGATCAAGCTCAAGCACTCGCATATTTACTTAATGGCCAACCTTTAGGCGATGGAGAAAGTTCGTCAAGCGATGCTATGCTTACGCAGCTATTACTCTCTCAAGGTGTTAGCCGCAGCGAAGGGGTTGTTTCTAAGGTAGGTGAAACCTTTGGGTTGTCAGATGTAAGTTTAAGCTCATCAGGTAGTGGTGATAGTACCAAAGTAGAAATATCAGGATACGTAGCACCCAGTTTGCAAGTTAAATATAGCGTGGGTGTATTTGATTCGCTCAGTGAAGTGGCTGTGCGATATCAGTTACTTTCACAGTTATACATAGAGATAACAAGCGGCCTATATCAAAATGTTGATGTGCTATATAAGTTTGATTGGGAATAACCAAAACTATAATAATTATAAGGATATAAGCGATGAAAAAAATTATATTGCCAGCTCTGCTTAGTGTTTTATTGAGCGGTTGTGCTCAACAACTCGGTGATGATGTTGCTAAACAAGAGCTACCTTTATTGAGCGCGAGTGAAGTAATTGCTAGTGCAACAGATAATGACTGGCGAGTAGTGAACGCTCAAAATATTTTAAAGATAACGCTGCCAACGGGCGATGCGTATATTGAGCTTAATGAACAACTTGCCCCAAAGCACGTTCAAAATATTAAAAAGTTAGCGCGAGAAGGGTTTTATAAAAATACTAGCGTTTATCGGTTTGTTGAAGGTTTTGTAGCGCAAGGCGGGGACAGCTCGGGTAAAAAGTTAATTAAAACGGCAGATAAAACAGTTCCCGCTGAGTTTTATTTAACAACAAACAAACCACTTTTAATTACTGAGCTAAATGGCGACGGATATGCACCAGTTACTGGCTTTTTAAACGGCTTTGCAGTTGCTCAAAACTCAGCACATACGCAAACATGGCAAGTGCATTGTAGTGGCGTGTTTGCCATGGCGCGCGATAACGATATAAATAGTGCGAGCACGGAGTTTTTTGTAACGATAGGGCAAGGCCCGCGCTACCTTGATAAAAACATTACGGTGTTTGGCCGAGTGATCGAAGGTATAGAGCATTTTAATCGTTTAGCGCGTACACCAACTGAAGGAAAAGTATTTAACCCAATTACCAATATACAAGTCCTTGGCGATATACAAAGCGATAAAAGTATATTTAAAGTGATGAAAACAAACTCATCGGTGTTTAAAAACTTAATCAGTGCTCGTAAAAACCGTGTTGAACCATGGTTTGTTAAAGCACATAACTACGTTGATGTGTGTGGTATGCCTATACCCACTAAGCGCGAAGTTAATTAAAAAATGTAAAAAGGAGCCTAGGCTCTTTTTTTAATACGAGGGTCTGTTGATCTTTGCGGATTAAAATTTGTTCAATCTAGGGGCTATTTAATCGCGGCGCGAGGTTTGTAACCTAGTGGGCTAAGTAAAAACCGAGCAACAAAGAGTGAATAGCCCCTAGGCAGAACCCTTTGGGCAACTCCTGTTTGGCATTAATGCTACGTTATCGCCTATTTATGGGGAACAACCACACTACTTAGGCTCTGCCTTGCCTAAATACCAAACAGACTGCTGCAAATTTAACCTTGAAAGGTCAACAGACCCTAATATTCCAATTTAAAATAAACTACTGACGATTAATTTTAACTGCAAATGGCGTGTCGTTATAATGCGTAGAGCGGTACGGGTTTATATCAAGCCCGCCGCGACGAGTATAACGCGCGTAAACCTCTAACTCTTTAATATTAAGTTGTGTTGTTAAATCGCTATAAATACGCTCAACACACTGCTCATGAAATTCGTTATGTGTTCTGAACGAAATTAAGTAACGCAATAACGACTCACGACATATTTGCTCGCCTGTGTATCGTACAATCACACTTGCCCAGTCAGGCTGGGAGGTAATTAAACAGTTCGATTTAAGTAAATGGCTGTAGAGCGTTTCAGTAACTACGTTATCACTTTTTGCTTTAAGTGAATTAGCATCAATATCGTAATTATTAATTTCAATATCTAAGTCATCAATACATTCACCTGGCAGCGCCGTACACGGTAAGCAATTGTAATCATCTGGATTATATAAAGTCACTTTGACAGGGCTGTTAACCGCGTTTGATAAATCATCAATTAAATGCTGTTTTACTATATCAATGCTTTTAAATCGGGTTTGGTTAAAGCTATTTAAATAAAGCTTAAACGACTTTGACTCAATAATATGGCTGCTTTGGCACTCAAAGGTAAATAAGGCTACGGCAACTTGCGGTTTACCTTTATTGTTTAGCCATGAAAGCTCGTAACCTGTCCAAATATCTAGGCCTTTAAATGGAAGCTCTGCTTCGTCAATATTTAAAGCATCACGATTTAGTTTGCGCGCAATAGGGAAAAGCAAGCTTGGCGTGTACACATCTACATACTCAGTAGATTGGCCTAATACGCTACCTTTAAGGTCTGGAGAATTGCTGTAATCTGTCATGTTTGCTCTTAAATAGTTACAATAGGGACATTATATCTAATTTAAATGAGTTTCACAGTATGTCTGTTGCATTGCTTATAGAACAACTTCATCAAACATTTAGCGAAAATATCCTGAAAAACACTACAAAGTACCCACTTATTGCGCATGACGAGCAATGGCCAAGCCCATGTGAAGTTGGTGAGGTTGACGAGCAAGGAAACATTCAATGGCAGGGCGCGCGTCAGCAACCTGCAGGTTCGCTTAATGATTTAGCCAGCGCACTTGAGCTTGATTTCCCAAAAGAGCTTAGCGAGCTATATGGGCATATGTACGGTGGAAGCATTTCAGCAGTTATTGATGGGCATCAGGTTGAATTACTACAAGCATGGAACGAAGAAGACTTTAATTTGTTACAGCAAAATATAACGGGTCACGTTTTAATGAAACGCAAGCTCAAGCAGCCAGAAACGGTATTTATTGGTTTAACAGATCAAGATGATTTACTAGTGAGTGTATTGGTGCACACTGGTGAAGTATGTTTAGAGCACGTAGGCAAAAAAACACACCATGTACTTGCACCTAACATTAATGCTTTTTTAAAGGCATTAGAGGTTTAAAACGTGTTTAATAAATCAGCTTAGCGTCATCACTAAGCTGATTATAAGCGCTCACTAAAGTTGTTACTGAAAATCCCACGATATATTCGACACTAAGCCACACGGCTCACACCTAAAGTCGAATAACCCAAACCACGATTCAGGTAATTTCCAATCGCCATTGCAGCTAGGGCATTTTCGTTCAAGTTCAGACGCTTTATCTACGCCGCCTACACGGTATAAATAATAATAGGTTGGCTTTTTAGTTAAAAAACTAATTCGCTTTGTTATGTCTTTTCCGCGTCTGTATAAGTCGCTTTGGATACTCGATATTTCTTCAAGTGCCGGAAACTCACAACGGGTTGCGCCATTAATTTGAATTTGATCGCAGGCTTGCCAATCTTCTTGCCATTTTATAAGTGTTTTATAGTCACCATTAGCAATTGCCGGAATACGAAATAGCGGCACAGGCAAAAAGTCATCACCACAATAGAGCGGGCTACACGTATGCACATAGGTTGTGTATAAAATATAACTTGATGGTTCTTTGCAGCAGTCAGCGCCGTTGGAGTGAATATCTTGTCCAATCACTTTTACTTTTGGCGCAAGTAGCCCTGCACTATGTAACTTTTCGATACTGTGCTTAACAAACGGGCTGTTATTTAGCGGGTGCATTGCATCTTCAGTAGGGCACATTACACGGGTAATAAAAAATCCATCTTTTAAAACGGTTGGAAATTCTTCCCCCATTATTTGACCATTAAAACGCAGTGCATTTACTAAGCGATTTATTGCTTGTTCGGCTTGTTCTAGGGTGGTGTCTTGGTAGCAATCAAAAGTTAAATCAACAACGAACATTTATAGTCTCAAATTATTTTTGTTCTAGCAGTTCAAGAAGTTTATCGAGTTTTTGCTCAATTCTATCTAATTGACTTGTTTTAAGCTCAGTACTATCTGACTGCTGTGGGTTTCTCATGAAGTTATTTATTGAATCAGGATTGTTTTTATATTGGCTTACTGCTGCAATAATCATCGGCATTGGAACCGGTTGTGCCAAACGGCTTTTAGTTAGTGCTACAGTAGGGGTTTTGCCTTCATCGAGAAGGGCTTTGATTGCATCAAATACAACTGAATTCATTAGATATATAACTCTTTAATAAAATAAATACGCAGCATATAAATGCTGCGCAGATGCTATGTTAGCAATAAATAAGGGAGGGTACATTAAATAAAATTACTTACTTTGACGAATGCGTACATCTAACTCGTCAATTACTTCACTCCAATCACCGTCTTGTGCAAGCGATTCAGCTAAAAAGTGCTGTTGTGCCTCATCCCAAAAAGAAGCTTCTTGGAGTAGTGTTGTGTCTTCTAATTCATGTGAGGCAATAAATGCATCTATTTGTTCATCAGAATTAGGTAATCCAAGCTGTGCAAATAGTGTATTGATGTCGTGTTTAGTCGTATCCATGATATTGCTCCTTTAAACGAATGAAAACTTATTCTAAGGATTAACTCTACTCCTAGCTAGTTAAACTCTCGCTGAATTTACGGTTAATAATTTTAGGTATATAGTTAGGTATAAAGTTAAACAGTCTACAGCTAAAATAATAAAGGAAATACAATGAGTGTAACCACGCCAGCTGATACGTTCAGCGTACAGTATTTAGCCGCAGAAGATATTAGCACTGCAGCAAGCCTAATTTATCAGGCTTATCATGACGATCCTGTATTACAAAACATGCTTAGCTACAATGACGAAAATAAATCAGTATACGAAAAAAAATTACGATCATTAATTCGCGAAGAGCTCAGTAGTTTTTGGCAAGAAAAGCAGCCATTAATTGGTTTATACCGCAACGATAAATTAAAAGCAGTAGCGTGTGTATTTGAATCTAATAGCCAATTACAAGCGCAGCGTTATTGGCACTGGCGTTTAAAATTAATGCTGAGTGCGGGCTACTTACAAACAAATCAATTAATAGATAAAGAACAAACAATTAGAGATGCCCTTAAAGAGAAAGGCAATTACTACTTCTTAGCTTTTATTGCCGTAGATCCACATTTTCATGGGCAAGGGTTTGGTCGTTACTTACTACGAGGGCTTGATGATTTAGTTAAATGTAACGCTGAGTCAACGGGGATGGCTGTATTTGTAACGCGTAGAGAACACACTGAATTTTTTAAAACCGAAAAGTTTGAAGCATTTAAACACCTTACTTTTAACCAAGTAGAGGGCGAGTTACTGTTTAAATCAATAATTGAGCCAACTATTTAAAATTATGATGTAAGCCAATGCGCCCAAACGGACGTAAGGCCGTGAGATATATCTCACATTATCGTGAGCATTGTCAGTTAAAGGCTATTGATAAGTCGCCTTTTTTCATTCAAGCTATTGTTATTTAAAGTTTATTTTTATTTTTCATTTTTGTGACGTTTATTTATTTAATGTTAAGTCCTATTTCTCCCCCCTGATTGCTTTAAACTTCTCTTCGTCAAGACGACATAGCTCAATGATTGAGTTACTGCCAAGGATACGGAATAGGCAACATAGCGGACGCTAGCAGGAAGCATAAAGGACAAGCTAAAACGGATACAAGGAAGAATAAGGAAGTGCATGAAGCACTTAGTAGCTAGGAGTTACTTTAGGATAATCACGGATGACGCTACAGGAAGTAGCAGGAGCGTTAGTTTACGCAGGACGGCCAAGATGGCAAGTGGACATTGCAGGATGCAAAAGTGGCAGGAGCTACTTTAAAGGATTACCAGGGATGATGCTACGGGATGTAGCTAAACGATAGATTTCGTGGGTTTGCCAAGATGGCTATGGATATTGCAGGATGCAAAAAGTGGCAGGAGCTACTTAAAAGGATTACCAGGGATGATGCTACAGTATGTAGCCAAACGATAGATTTCGTGGGTTTGCCAAGGTGGCTATGGATATTGCAGGATGCAATGTGAGGGTAAACAAGGTTGTTTACTCGTTCAGGGGATGATAATACGGATTTAAGATAATGGATATCTAGCAGGATGCAGTCCAATTGGGGCGTAACTTTAGTTACGCCTTAGTTTTTTGTGTTGAATTAAGTTTATTAACTTAAGACAAATACTCTTAAAGTATATTCAGTTTTATATTTTATGCGGTGGAACAACCACACTTTTCAAAAACTCATTTTCCATAATTAACACACCTTGATAAGCATTTTCACCATCGCTTGAAAATTCAAATATAAATTCACTTTTGATGCCTGGCTTGCCGTTCTTTAAAAAACCAAAGCGGCGTTTTGTGCATGCAACACTCATCAACTGCACCTGCAATTGCTCACTTTGACGTTTAGCATGAACGTTCGCCGCTTCAGCAACCTTTCGGTTAAGCCAAAATAAGTAAATTACACTACCAATAAGTATGAACGTCCATAAACTTGCCATTTAAGAGAATAACCTTCCAATTGCACGCGCGAGGGTTTCGCTACGATTTTCTTTACGTAATAAGCCTAATAAATGCGGGCGAATAGTCGGTATTGCAACTAAGTCAGCAAAAATACTTGGAAACAATTCTTCAATTTTTTGATGATGTGCGCAATTATCCATAAATACATGTAAGCGTTCAGGGTTCTCTAATTGCTTAAAACACCGCCCAGCTATTGTTAGTAACACGTCAGAGTCGTGCCTTACCGGCGAGCTTAGTACAGTATCAACTAATTGAGCGCATAACCCTTGAGCTTGACCTTTTGAAACAGATCTTAGTGCTGCGGTTATAGCTAATGTATCGTTATTACTAATTGCGGTCTGTGTGTAATCAACAAGTAACTCACTCATTGATGTTGGTATTTCAACATGTTCAAGCATGGCACTGAGTGGTTGCAGTACTTCAATAGGTAAATGCGCCCATGCTTTTTGCAAATTATTTAAGTTTGTATCGCTGTCTAAGCGTAGTGCAAAATCGGCAATACCCTGCAGTGCAACACCTTGCCAATTATCAAAACCAATTTTACCGCTAAAGTATAACTGTGCATGCTCGTAATACTGCGACGCAGGCTGTTTTAATAGTACTTTTACTTGGGCGTTAAATGCCGCTAATTTATTTGCGTTTGGTGTAAAAACATAAGGATTATTATCAAGTTTTCCATCGGCTTGCTCACCTGTGATTTCAGTGCCTAGCGCTTGAATAACCATATCAGCAAAGTGATCGCGACTTGCACTTACAAGCATACTTTGCTCGTCAAGTGGAAACTTTAAAAACCATACATAAGGTTCTTTACTGGCTTTAGTATCCCAAAATTGAATAGCGAGCCAAGCATGACCAGCAAGAGGATAAGGGTAAGGCACTTGAGCTTGTTCAATAGCTAAAAATTGTTTTTTATCGAGTTTAGTAATATGCCTGCCAATATCAAAAGCACGCCACTGAGTACCCGCACCATCTAAAAGCTGACCTAATGTAGCTATTTGATCACTCATTGTTTTCTCAACTGTTTTTACTGCAAAATTACGTTAATTATACGTCATAGCCGCCTATGAGGGAACAGGGTATAATTGCATTACATATATAAAAGAGGGTGGTTATGTACCAGCAAACCCAAACTTATTTAGTGCAGCTAACGGCACTTTTACAAAAACACGCGCTTTGGCAAAGTGAGCCAATAGACGCTGATGCACTGCTTTCAAATACTCCTTTTTGTCACGATACAATGGCATTTGAGCAGTGGTTACAATTTGTATTTATTGAAAAAATACAGCAATTAATAACACATAAGCAACCACTGCCACGTAATTTTGCTATTGCCCCTATGGCGCAAATGACACTTGTGAATAAAGCAGGGAGCGATGAAATAATTGAATTACTAACAGCCCTTGATACCTTTTTAGGAGAACCAAATGAGTGAGCGTCCAGCGCCTATTGAATATGGCGAGCTGACTATTTTGTATCAAGATGAAAACTATGTGGCTATAAATAAGCCTTCAGGTTTATTAGTGCATCGCTCGTTTTTAGATAAACACGAAACCCAGTTTGCTATGCAAATGTTGCGCGACCAGCTAGGGCAACATGTATTTCCAGTACATAGGCTCGATAGACCTACGTCGGGCGTATTGCTGTTCGCACTGAGCTCTGAAGCAGCTCGCGATATGAACCAGCTATTTATTGAAGGCACCATTGCTAAGCGCTATTTGGCCTTAGTGCGCGGCTTTGCGCCAGAATCAGTATTTTTAGATAAACCGCTTAAAGAAGAACTTGATAAAATAGCCGATAAGTTTGCAGATCAAGATAAAGCACCGCAAGAAGCGCAAACCCAGTTTAATTGCTTGCACCAAGCTGCATTGCCTATTCCTATAGGTAAGTACCCAACAGTGCGTTACTCGTTAGTGGAGTGCTTTCCAAAAACGGGGCGCAAGCATCAAATTCGCAGACACTTAAAGCACTTATCACTGCCTATTATTGGTGATGTAAATCACGGTGATAATCAGCATAATCAATTTTTTAGGGAGCATTTTGAGCTAAGACGCCTAATGTTATTTGCAACAGAGCTTAGTTTTGTGCACCCTTATAGTAATGAATCAATAACAATTAAAGCGCCACTAGGTGAAGACATGCTTGAAATATGTAAGCAGCTAGGTTGGCCAGAGCAAGAAAAGGATTATTAATGGCACATATTAGTATTTTTGTAGGCAGCGTTAATGGCGGTGCAGAGCGTTTAAGCGATGAAGTTGCAGCCACAATAGAGCAAGCGGGTCATACTGCAACAGTAATTACTGAAGCATCACTTGATGATATAAAAAATGCATCGCATATTTTAATTGTTACCTCCACAACAGGCCAAGGTGATGTACCGAGTAATTTGGCAGGATTGTACTTTGCAATGAATAGCACTTTCCCAATGCTTACCGATAAACCGTTTGGTGTAATTGCAATGGGTGACAGATGCTACGGCGATACATTTTGTGGCGCAGGGCGTAGCTTTGACGAGTTACTACGCGATTTACAAGCAAAGCCTGTGGGCAACCGCCTAGAAATAGATGCATGTGAAGATTTTGAACCATGGCCAGTAACCGAGCCTTGGTTAAAAGTATGGCTAGAAAAACTACCTGTTTAATCCTTAACTTTAAGGTATTAAAAAAGGAGCGCATGCGCTCCTTTTTGCTTTTTTACTTTTAATATAGTTTTATAAATTAACTACTTCTGACATCTACTTTAAGTTTTAGCTTTTGGCCCGGTTGTAAGTATTTTTGACCGGCTAAATTATTCCACTTAATAATTTCGTTAACGCTTAGATTAAACTTAGACGCAATACGTGCAAGTGAGTCACCACGGCGTACTTTGTATGTAATAGTACGGTTGGTGCTTGCCGTTGCTTGTGGTTTATTAGCTGACTTATACACAGTTAGTTTTTGATTTAGGCGCAATACAGAGTTTTTCTTTAGTTTATTCCATTTAGCCAACTCATCCATAGTTACGTCATATTCGCGGCTAATATCCCATAACGTGTCGCCACTTTTAACTGTGTGCGAAAGCTTTGTGCGAGTTGCTTTATTAGCAGCTAAACGCATCTGCTTTGGTAAATGCTCGCTATTTATAGCGCCATCAGTAAGCGGGACTAATAACTCTTGGCCTACTTTAATCGTATTTGATTTGAGTTTATTAAGCGATCGGATTGCACTTGAGCTTGTTGTAAACTTTTTGGCAATTACCGATAAGCTGTCGCCTCGAGCCACAATATAACGCTGCCAGCGTAATCTATTTTTAACATCAGTGTTTGCTAGTTTTTGGCTAAATTCCTCTGCTTTATCAACAGGCAATAATAAAGAGTGAGGGCCATTAGGATCAGTTGCCCAGCGGTTAAAACCAGGGTTTAATCTGTATAGCTCAGTAAGCGTCATATCAGCCATATCAGCAGCAAGCGCTAAATCTATTTGCGAGCCAACATCAACCACTTCAACCACTTGTGCATTAATTACTGGTTGCCATGTAACATTAAAATCATCTGAGCGTTTTAATAAATCGGCAAGTGCTAATAACTTTGGTACGTAGGCTGTTGTTTCGCTAGGTAAATCAAGAGACCAAAAATCGGTAGGTAAATGCTTTTTACGATTCTTTTTAATCGCGCGCATTAAACGCCCTTCACCTGAGTTGTAAGCAGCAATCGCATTTAGCCAATCGCCTTCAAGTGTTTTATGTAAATACGATAAGTAGTCAAGTGCTGCGCGAGTCGATTGCACTATGTCGCGACGACCGTCGTACCACCAGTTTTGTTTTAAATCGAATCGCTCACCGGTTGCAGGCATAAACTGCCAAATGCCCGATGCGCTGCGATTAGAATAACCAAACGGGTCAAATGCACTTTCTACAATAGGCAGTAGTGCAATTTCGATTGGCATTTCGCGCTTTTCTACTTCTTCAACTATAAAGTGTAAGTAAGGTTCTGCACGTTTAGAAATACGATCTAAATAGGCTTGGTGGCGAGCGTAATAATTACGTTCAGTAACAACAGGGCGGTTTTGCGGTATTTCGATAGAAAGTTGGTAGCGAATTCGCTCCCATACATCATCAAACACGGGAGCTTCTTGCTCATCAGGGTCAACTTGCTGATATTGTGCGTTTACCATCAATGCATTGTTAATGTCGTTAGGACTTGCGCCTTCGAGTTGTTGGTTTGCTTGCGTGGCGACTTGAGAGTCTGAGTCTAGAGTTGTCACAGTTTGACAACCACTTAGCGCTAACGCCAAGGCTACTAATAGGGGAGATTTATTCATAAATACCAATACATCGGGTAAAAAACTCGGCGAATACTACCTGTTATGAGTTAACATTGCCACTTAATGACTTTTTAAAACGCAGAAATAGAATCATCACTATATCTTAAGTTAATGATTCTAATAAAATAAATATTAAAGTATTAGTTTGTGCATTAAAAATTGTCTTTGAACTGTCTCAGACTAGCAAAGTTTCCCCAAGGTTCATTGTTTTTTGTAACCGAGATGAATTTTTCTGGCACTAACTCTGTAATGGTTGGCAAATCGCTACGCATAAATGGATTTATTTTTAGCTCCTGTCCAATAGAAGTGGGTAGGGAGATTTGGTTATTACTGCGTAATTCATCTACTTTTTTACTGTACGCGAGTAGTTCTGGGTTACGTGGTTCAACCGCTTTGGCAAAGGCAAGATTAGCTTGCGTGTATTCGTGCGTGCAATACACACTGCAGCTTGCAGGCAGCTCTCTTAGTTTATTAAACGATTCCCACATTTGCTTTGGCGTGCCTTCAAATAAGCGCCCACATCCACCGCTAAACAATGTATCGCCTGTAAAAGCAAGTTCATCATTTGTATAGCAAATATGATCAAGCGTGTGCCCAGGAGTTGCCAAAATATTAAAGTTAATATTAAGCACACTGATGCTTTGACCATCAGTGAGTGCGTGAGTGATGCCTTTAAATGGACTATTTGCGGGGCCATAAACCGATATATCTGGATAGGCGTCAACTAATGCAGCTACGCCATCAGTGTGGTCGTAGTGATGATGCGTAATTAAAATACCATCAAGCGTTAGTTTGTGCTCAGCTAGATACGCTAATACGCTCTGTGCTTGGCCTGGATCGACTACCCATGCTTGGTTACTATTATCGGTAGTTAAACACCAAATGTAATTATCAGAAAAGGCTTTAATTGCTTTGACTTGCACCATGGTAAATTGCTCTATAAAGTGACACTTACCGCATAGTATAACGAGCTCAAAAAATGAAACCAGCCCTTAGTTTTCAAGAAGGACCCAAACCACTGTCGTGGCAACAGTTTCCTCATGGGGATTATTTGCGCAAAGATATTGAACGTAAAATGGAGCAATGGCTGCCGCGTATGTTTGGCTATCATATGCTTAAGCTAGGTAATTTAAGTGGCGAATTAAATACAAGTATAAGTACGATTAAACACCAGGTGTGTGTTGCGGAGCCTGGGCCTTACACTGGGGTAGTTGCTGACATAGATGAACTGCCATTTTACGAGCACAGTATTGATGCATGCATACTAAGTCACTGCTTAGAGTATCATTCAGACCCACATCACATTTTACGAGAAGCACATCGCACACTTATTCCGGGCGGCTATATAGTAATTACGGGATTTAACCCGTTTAGTTTGTGCGGACTTGCACAAATGCTGCCTTTTAGTGGTCAGAAATTACCATGGACGGGGCGCTTTTTTACACCCGCACGGGTTAAAGATTGGCTAAATTTATTGGGTTTTGAAATTGTAAGTGACGAACGTTTTATTTATTCATCACTGGCAAGAGGTAATAGGCTATCAAGATTTGAGTTTTGGCGGACTTTTGCAAAACAGTATTTAAAACCGATGGGCAGTGTTTATATGCTGGTGGCACGAAAAAGAGTTGCGCCACTTACGCCAATAAAACCTAAGTGGCATGCAAGGCCGCAGTTTGCGCCAGTAAAAGGGGCAGGGCTTAGACAAACGTCAAAGCAACACTTTAAATCGTGCGAGCAAGAAAATAATACCAATTGCATTAAATAAGTGATCTATTATAGCGCTAAGAAAATAGCACATTAACAAGGCGAAAATTGTGACATATAGTTGTTCTATATGAATAATTTTTAACGCAGTTAGTGAGTTATATAATGCGATAGAATGAACATGTTTTTAATAAAATTGGTATAACAGCAACTAGCTTAGAATAAATTAAGGCTGGTAGCCTACATCTTCTAGTAAATCTTTACTGCCAGCGGCATCGCGCGCTAAATCGTCAACTATTTCGTTGTACTTATGGCCGCTATGCCCTTTAACCCATTTCCAGGTTACATTGTGCTCGCTACAGGCTTTATCTAGGCGTTTCCATAAATCGACGTTTTTAACCGGCTTTTTAGCTGATGTTAACCAGCCACGTTTTTTCCAGTTAGTGATCCACGATTCAATACCTTGCTTAACATATTGGCTATCGGTTGTTAGATTTACTTCGCATTCTCGAGTGAGTGATTCTAGGGCTACAATAGCCGCGAGCATTTCCATTCGGTTATTCGTTGTGAGTTTATAACCTTGGCTCATTTCTTTTTCGTGGCCGTTATAAATCATAAAAATACCATAACCGCCGGGGCCTGGATTACCTAAACATGAGCCATCGGTGTAAATCTCTACGGTTTTTTGCACTGTTTTACCTTGATCTTATGTACAATAAAGTGATTATAGAAAGATACCAGAATCAGGCTAAATTCGATATGGCACGTAGACAAATAGTTTTAGATACAGAAACCACCGGCATAGACCCTAAACAAGGGCACCGTATTATAGAAATTGGGTGTGTAGAGTTAGTAAATCGCCGTTTAACAGGCAATAACTTTCACGTTTATATAAACCCACAACGCCCAAGTGAAGAAGAAGCAATCGACGTTCACGGTATCACTAACGAATTTTTACGTGATAAACCGTTGTTTCATCAAATTGCCCAAGAGTTTTTCGACTATATTGAAGGGGCAGAGTTAGTTATTCATAACGCACCGTTCGATGTTGGTCATATGGATAACGAATTTGCGCTGCTTAATCAGGGCTATCCTAAAACAGATACTTTTTGTCAAGTTCTCGACACGCTTAAAATGGCGCGTGACTTGCATCCAGGTCAAAAGAACAACCTTGATGCATTATGTCGTCGTTACGATGTAGATAACGGTAAACGAACGCTTCACGGCGCGCTTCTGGATTCTGAGATTTTAGCCGATGTGTACCTTGCCATGACGGGCGGTCAAACAAAGCTAAATTTGAATCAAAACAAAGATGATGGCAGCGAGCAACAGAAGGGCGGTATAAAGCGTTTAAATAGTGATAGAGCCCCATTAGTTGTATTACGAGCAAGCGACGCTGAGCAAAGCGCACACGAAGCACGATTAGATCTTGTAAACAAAGAAGGCGGCCAATGTATATGGCGCGCTGAATAAGGCGATTTAATGAAAACGATGTATTTTGTAACAGCGTTATGTGCAGCTAGTTTATTTACTGGCAATGCATATGGCGTAAAACAAGTAGAAGTGCTCAAGCGCGATGGGCATCAAAATGAGATCCCTTTACTTGATAATCGTTTTCGCATAGATAGCAAAATAGATGAAATAACACTGCTTTTTTTTAGAAAATCAGGTGCACCTGCTGTTATTTTAGTGAGGCCCGATGGCAGTAAGTACTTTGCTACTGACTCTGTTAAAAACCCTAGCTTAGATTGGTTTGACGAACTCAGCTACGATTTAGTCACCATAAAAAAACCTATGGCAGGTCCTTGGCAAGTAATAGGCAGTATTTTGCCCGATAGCAGAATAGTTGTATTAGGCGAGATATCTCTTGAAGCAGAGCCTCTTCCTTCAATGTTGTTTAGGGGGGAGACAATAAAAATCACCGGGAAAATACTAAACGACGGTGAGCCAATTAACACAAACCTATTTAGAGATGTTGTTAGCCTTAATGTTGACTTTGCAAGTACCAACAATGAAAACTTTGCTAACTTTGGCGCAGGCATTCAAGAAGTAGCTGAATTTAAAGACGATGGACGTGGATTTGATGAGCGCCCTAAAGATGGTGTATTTACCGGCGAGTTTACTTTAGATTTTCCTGCGGGTGAATGGACACCAGAGCTTTACGTGGCAACACCTCTGCTGCAGCGTCGCATTGTGCAAAATACAATAGAAGTGCACGAGCCACCTTTTGTAACCGAAGTCGCGTTAGCAGAGCAAGACACAGACGAGCATCTACTAACTATAAATATAGACCCAAGTATTGTTAAGCCAGAAACAGTCATCATCCAGGGAAAAATCTACTATCCCAATAACGAAGAGCAAATGTTTACCATAGATGCTGCTGCTAAAGACTCACGACAACTTAGTGTTAAAAATTATGATTGGGGTAGATATAGTGTTGAACTGTCTGTTTTTGGCACTAATATTAATGGTCGTGAATTTATGGCAACGTTACCAACGTATAAATTTGAGATAGAACGACCCATAGAAGCGGTGCCCGAAATTGATCCGGCAACGATTATTACGCCAGATAAAATGATTGAGAGTGAGCCTGTTGAAGAAAAAATGGCCACATCTACAATTATTAGTTTAATTGTAGGCTGCAATACGCTCATTTTATTACTCGGTTGGTTGTTAATTCGTATATTTGTTCAGAAAAAACCGATTAAATTTAAAGTGAAGCTGCCTTTTTTAAAGAAAAAGAAAACAAGTGAAGGTGATGTTGCCGACACAGAAAAAAATCAAGTCGGTAAAAATGGCTCAAAAAATGACAGATCAGGTGAAATTTTAAACCTTTCGATGACAGATGACTAAAAAACCTATAAAAAAACAAAAAAGCCCTTGACGAAATAGGGGTTGGTTCGTATTATTCACGCCGCTGTCAGGGAGACCTAAACAGCAACGGAAATATGGAGTGGTAGTTCAGTTGGTTAGAATACCGGCCTGTCACGCCGGGGGTCGCGGGTTCGAGTCCCGTCCACTCCGCCATTTGATATCATGATTAAAATTAGTAAGTGCATTACCCCATGCACATACCACTGCGGAGTGGTAGTTCAGTTGGTTAGAATACCGGCCTGTCACGCCGGGGGTCGCGGGTTCGAGTCCCGTCCACTCCGCCA